>CACYDE010000338.1 GCA_902773045.1 uncultured Ruminococcus sp.
AGTTAGTCTGATTTCGCTGAGGGCAGTTTATTTTCTACGCCGATTTGCTGTGTCAGCGCCCAAAGGCTCTGCCTTTGGAAACCGCCAACTTTTGAAAAAGTTGGATCAAAACTTTAATATTTTTTAATAGCATAACGAGTAAAGTTAGTCGTAAGCCTTATATGAATATCATTTTGTTTCGATCTGACGGACAGTAACTCCTCCCGAATACAGCGACGCATTCACAAACAGAGATTCATCTCCGTAAGAAAAAAGGCCGTCGGATTTTTCTTCATAATTAAAATCCGAAGCAAACCCCCGGTTTTCTCCCGGGATCCCGCCTTCGCTGCGATAATTTTCTTTCACAAGGAATCCCGAAATATCCTTCGGAACTCTCACGGTTATATCACCGGAATAAACCGAAAGAGAAACATTTTTTGCGGGCTTCTCGAATTTGCAGTCAATTGAACCAAACCCTTTAACCGAAGCCGTCAGCCCGGAAACGTTACTGTTTATATAAAAACTGCCCATAACAGAACTTGAAGTCATGTCATCAATGACGCAGTTGTTGACCGTTACGTCTCCCTCTTCGACCGCAGAATCGAAACTGCCGATTTTGAGTCCGTGAAGATTCACATCCGAACGTTCGGACGTCACCGAAATGCTGTAATCTTTTCCCGTCAGGGATCTTTGCGGAAGCTTCACGGTAAGTTCCTTATCAAGCTGCGAATCAGATCCATTTTCCATAAAACGTATTTCCAGACAGCTTCCGTCCGTTCTGTAACGCATGAAATTTTTTCCGAATTCTTCAAGCGTAAGATTTTCTTTCAGACTGACCGCTGTATCGTCCGTTTCTATAATATTGATATTGCCGTACGCCCAGTCGATGTATATCGTATCTATCTTTTCGTTCTCAATAACTCCGCCGCCTTCTTTGTAGGGAACATCGCTGCTTTCTATCCCGTTAACGTTATATTGATATACACCGCCGATCGCATTCGGAGGAATATCGTCGGGATAAAAAACATAACCGCTGTTTCCGCTGTCATAGGAAACATTATCATTTCGATATGAATCGAGTCCGAAACAGGCATTGAAAATTGCCGCGCCCGGATAGCTGTCAATATAGCTGTTCACATAAAGAAGCTCCAACATTCCGTTCAGAACGATAATAAACGCAAGAAAAAGCAAACAAAGCTTCAAAAAAACTATACCTCTTTTCATTAAAATCCCTCCTTATTTTCTGACAAGTTTCCTGTAATCTATAAGATTCTTCACGAATTTAATCACTATCAGATCAAGAAGAAAGATCGGAAGCAGAGTTATCATATCGCCCGTTTCCATAACGAACAGAACAAAAACAAAAACTGAAACAAGAGTCAAAGCAATGTTAAAAATTCTGCGATACGAAACTTTGCTGCTGTTTCTCCGATTCCACTCCTTGAATTCCTCAACCATATTATTGGAATATGCAGCGTCCATATCAACTTTATTGAACTTATAGAATATGACCGCTGCGACCGAAGCGCATAACAGAAGCATTGTTAGAACAGGGATCAAACGTCTCTGATGAGGACTGACTGCATGGATCGCCGGTGGAATAAATGAATACACAAATAACGTCACTGCCGCAGAAATGAGCAGACTGTCCGTTTTCCTTTTCGTCTCGAAAACTTTCTTCGTGAAGGAATCGCCCTTTTTCTTCTTCATCACATCAATGACGCGGGAAGCTTTTTCGGGATCAAGCCGGCTTTTCACCGCATAAGTCAGCATTCCGGCTGCCGCGCCAATGAGAAGAAACATCAGAGTCACTCCGAGAGTTCCGAAAAGCGCGACAGGCGGAAGAACGGAAACAATAAAGATCCCCATCGAAGCATATAAAAGCTTTTTACGCTTTCTTTCGTTCGCTTCTTTTTCCTCTTCGGAGTAGTAATTTCTCTCCTCCGCCGTTCTGTCAATATTGCAAAGAGAAATGAGTTCATCAATGTCCCCTATTCTCGCCACCGCCTGAGTGAAGCTTGCGTCCTCGCTTTTCCCCTGTGAGATCAGATCGTTGTAACGGTCAAGCGTGTTCGTGAAAATTTCTTCTTTAAGCTCTCCGATCTCCTTTGTGTCGGGAGCGCCCTCAAAAAGAGAGTCAAAATATTTTTCAAGCCGTTCGTTCATAGTCCTTCTCCTTTCCCGTCCGACGCAGCATTGACTAGCTTGTCGATGATTTTCTTTGACGTATTCCACTCTTCAAGCATTCGCCTGTACGTCTGCTTTCCAAGCGGAGTGATCGTGTAATATTTTCTTCGCGCGCCCGTCATTTCATCTCCCCAGTAAGAGGATATGCAGCCGGACTCTTCAAGGCGCTTAAATGCTGTGTAAAGAGTAGCCTCTTTAAGTTCATAGAGTCCGCCCGAAATTGTGGAAATAGATTTGTTGATCTCATAACCGTAGCTGTCGCGGATCATGAGCTGACCGAGAATGATCGTGTCTGTATTCCCGCGTATCAAATCGGAAGTTACCGACATAAAAAGACCTCCTTCTGTTATTTCCTTAATATACGCATGATCTGTATCTTGACAACATTATAACATTATATACCTCACCTGTCAAGGTATATAATAAAATTTAAGTAAAAATTTTTTTGAGGTTACTTATTTAACGAAATACAATGCAAAAAACTCCCCCGGCTTTGAAAACCGAGGGAGTCCGATGAAGTTATTCTCAGGCTTTGCGGATTTTATAGCAATCCAAACAAATAGACGGACAAAAGGAGACGATGCAGGGGTGCGCATGGCAAGGAAGAGGACGCAGGAATACTGACGTAC
>CACYDE010000339.1 GCA_902773045.1 uncultured Ruminococcus sp.
GTATGCCTTCGTCCTCCGCCTTGCTCTGCACTCACCGGCATCGTCTCCTTTTGTCCGTCTATTTATTTGGATTGCTATAATTATCCCTCTGTCCTTATCGAAACTGTGTTTTCGGGACTTTAAACCGAGTGCTGATAACCGGTTGAATATGACTAAATTGTTATTGTATATATCGGGAATCGGGAAACGTAAAGCAATTTCAACGATAAGCTGTCACATTTTCAAGAGAACCTTTTTAATAAAACAAACATAAAATACATCGCCGCCAATAAAAGAGTGTAATTGAATCCGGAATCAAGAAGAACGCAGAAACCCAGAATTGCCGCGGGTATAAAAATTATAACCGTAAAAACGGTTATTACTGTTTGAGTGATTCTTTGAGAGAAAAACTTCCCTAAAAAAATTGAAACCAGCTGTCCTCCGTCCGTAGACTCCACGGGCAGCAAATTAAAAACACAAAGAATTCCGTTGATAACGGAAACATCACGGAAAAAGACAATGCCCGAAAAAAAATCCAAAGCGCCGAAAATTACGAACAAAAAGAAATTGACCGCAGGTCCCGCACATATAACAGCAATATCCTGACTATACGCCCTCACTCCTCTTTTACTGTCGGAGATCACGATATTAAAAAGATTCACCGTCACTTCAATGTTTTCGTCACCGAAAAACAGCATAACCACAGCATGACCCATTTCATGAAGGATCGTGCTGAAAACGGCGATCGGATAACGCCCGTCTCCGCTCAATATCACTGCGGTGCAAAAAAATGCTGCTGTAAGATAATCAAATGTTATTTTAAGATTTTTTATCCTTAAACTCATTTTTTATATTTTCCACGAAATCGGCGTTATTACTGTTATCAATATCAACTATAACCGAATTGTTCAGATTAACATAATACATCTCACGGATATTTTCGTACAGCTCCCCTCCGAAGCTTTTTATCAAAAAAGCAGCGGCGGCAATAATAATACAAACTGCAAGCTGAAAAATCAGAACAGCTTCTCTCGGAGATCTGCTCTCCTTCGATTCATCGAACTGCGCCCCGTTTTCCGAAGCGCCGACCGATAAGGCTTCGTTTTCAGGCTCGGCGGCGATATACTGCTGAGAGGTAATGAACCCCTCTTTATCGGTGGTAGTTATATCTGCTTCATTCGCCGGTTTGTACTCGTTTTGAAAATCGTATTCTATTTTGTCGTAACGTTCCATGTCTTTCCCTCCCGAAGTTTTATATCCATTTATATGCGTGTAATAATGTAATAATTCCGCAGACTTATCCAAACGTCAAGACACAGGACAAAAATCGAGCAGGAGGCTGCCCATTAGCTGAGCCGCCGACCTCACACCACCGATGTTTGCTATAATTTCATACCCGACGAACACTATAAAAGGCGAGCCGATTCGATCGGTTCGCCTTTCGTCATTTTATTGTTTTGCGTTAGATTTCGTCGTAGGATTTCATTACTGCGCCCTTTGAGGAGGAACTTACAAGCTTTGAGTATCTTCCAAGCCATCCGTGAGTGATGTTAGGCTTCGGAGCTGTATAATTTGCTCTTCTCTTTTCAAGCTCTTCATCGGAGACCTCAAGCGTGATCTTAGCGTTGGGGATATCAATGTTTATCATATCTCCTTCTTCAACCAAACCGATCACTCCTCCGTCGGCTGCCTCGGGACACACATGACCGATTGAGGCGCCGCGGCTCGCACCCGAAAAACGACCGTCCGTGATGAGAGCAACGGTTTTGTCAAGCTTCATGCCTGCGAGAGCACTCGTCGGATTGAGCATCTCTCTCATTCCCGGACCGCCCTTAGGACCTTCGTAACGGATAACAACAACGTCTCCGTCAACGATCTTCGAAGCATAGATCGCAGCAATTGCCTCGTCTTCACTGTTGAAAACTCTTGCCGGCCCTTTATGCTGAAGCATTTCGGGAGCAACGGCACTTCTCTTGACAACGCAGCCTTTTTCGGCGAGATTGCCCCAAAGGATCTGAATACCGCCGGTTTCACTGTAAGGATTGTCAATAGTTCTGATAGCGTTCGTATCCTTGACGTAAGCGCCTTCGATATTTTCCCCGACAGTCTTTCCAGTAGCGGTTATAAGAGAAAGATCAAGAAGTCCGCGCTTTGCAAGCTCAGCCTGAACCGCCGGAACTCCTCCGGCATTGTTGAGATCCTGCATATGAGTCGGACCTGCCGGAGCAAGGTGACAGAGGTTCGGGACTTTTGCGCTCATCTCATTGAAAAGCTCAAGATTCAGCGGAACTCCCGCTTCGTTGGCTATGGCAAGAAGATGAAGAACACTGTTTGAAGAACAGCCGAGAGCCATATCACAGGCGAGAGCGTTACGTATCGACTTTTCGTTGATAATGTCGCGCGCTTTGATGTCGTTGTTAACGAGGTGCATGATCGCCATGCCTGCGTGCTTCGCGAGCGCAACTCTGCCCGAGGAAACAGCAGGGATAGTTCCGTTTCCGGGAAGCGCTATTCCCAAGGACTCACAGAGACAGTTCATGCTGTTTGCCGTGTACATTCCTGCGCACGAACCGCAGCCGGGACATGCGCCGTGTTCACATTCCGAAAGCTGACATTCGCTGATAAGACCTGCTTTGTAAGAACCTACGGCTTCAAACATCTTTGAAAGCGAGATCTCCTGACCTTCGAAAGAACCTGCAAGCATAGGTCCGCCGCTGCAAACCACAGCGGGAATATTCATTCTTACAGCCGCCATCACCATTCCGGGAACGATCTTGTCACAGTTCGGAACAAGAACCAGTCCGTCGAACTGATGAGCCGTCGCCATTGTTTCAACGGAATCCGCGATAAGTTCGCGTGAAGCAAGCGAATACTTCATTCCGATATGACCCATAGCAATTCCGTCACAAACTCCGATCGAAGGAACCATGATGGGCGTTCCTCCTGCGAGTCTTACTCCGGCTTTTACGGCTTCGGTGATCTTGTCAAGATGATAATGACCCGGAACAACTTCACTATGAGCGGAAACAACGCCGATCAGAGGACGTTCGAGCTCTTCTTTTGTATAGCCCATTGCATAGAAAAGACTTCTGTTTGGCGCGCGTTCCGCGCCTTTTGTTACGTTATCACTTCTCATTGTAATCAACTCCTTATGATTATGACAATCGAGAGGAGCAAGTTTCCCGCCCCTCCCGAAAGGTTATCTGACCGATAATATCATACGTCAAAATTATTTTGTCATTTTTACATCTCCGCGCTGAAGTGCGGTAGCGCCCGTGCGGCACATTTCGAGTATTGTGTACGGTTCAAGATTCTCAATGTAGGAATCAAGCTTCGCCGGCTTTCCCGTAAGCTCAAAAACAATACTTCCAACGGAAATATCAATTATCTTAGCCTTGTAGATCGTGGAAAGCTCCAGGAGACCGCTTCTGTTTTTTTCATCTGCCGCAACCTTCACAAGAAGAAGTTCGCGGATCAGGCTGTCGTTCGGGTCGATCTCGAACATTCCCTCATATTCGTAAAGCTTCTTAGTCTGATTGATGATCTGATTGATCTCCTCTTCGTCACCTGTCGTTGCGATCGTAACTCTCGAAAGCGTTTCGTCATTGGTTGCCGCAACCGAAAGGCTGTCTATATTAAATCCTCTCTGACAGAACAATGAGGAAAGTCTTGTGAGAACACCCTCGTGGTTGTCTACAAGAACACTTAAATATGTCTTTTTCATTGCGTCAGCCTCCTATTATTCGTAAATGATATCGTCAACGGTACCGCCGCCGGGAATCATCGGAAGAACTCTTTCTTCCCTGTCGATGTGACATTCGATCCATGCAGGGCCGCCGCAATTCATAGCTTCCTCAAGCGCAGCTTCAAACTCTTCAACCGTGCTGCAGGAAAATCCCTTTGCGCCGAAGCCTTCGGCAACCTTAGCATAATCGGTCTTTCTGTCCGGTTCACTTGCGGAATATCTCTTGCCGTAGAAAATGGTCTGCCACTGTCTTACCATTCCGAGGGCGTTGTTGTTAAGGCAGACAGAAATAACAGGAACATTATAAGTTACCGCAGTGCATGCCTCGTTCATGTTCATGTGGAACGAACCGTCTCCGGTGATGTGGAAAACGGGCTTCTTTCCTGTTCCGATAGCTGCGCCGATAGCCGCGCCGTAGCCGTAGCCCATCGTTCCGAGACCGCCGCTCGTGAGGAAGTTTTCAGCCTTAACATGGTGAAGATACTGAGCTGCCCACATCTGATGCTGACCAACGTCCGTTACAAATATTCCGTCCTCGCCTGCTTTTTCGCTGAGGATATCCATGATCTGCTTCGGGTGGATAGTGTTTCCTCCGGTCGAATACGGAATATCTCTTCTGAACGAATTGATCTCCTTGAACCATTCCTCATGATTGTTTTCCTTGATGAGCGTTTCAAGCTGACCGAGAACCGTTTCCGCGTCGCCGACAACATTATAATCCACCTTAACGTTCTTATTGATCTCACTCTGGTCTATGTCGATCTGGATCAAAGTCGCTCTCTTTGCGAACTTGTCCGGAGAAAGCGCAACTCTGTCGGAGAAACGGCTTGCAACGGTGATAACAACATCAGCGTCATTGACCGTTCTGTTTGCAACGACAGAACCGTGCATTCCGAGAAGTCCGAGGTTTTCGGGCATATCATATCTGAGAACGCCCGAAGCCATCATTGTGTGAGTTGCGGGGATATTTGCTTTCTTAATGATTTTTTTGATGATCTCACCGGCATTGGAATTTTTAACTCCGCCGCCGAAGAAAATAACAGGCTTTTTCGCGTTATTTATCACCTCGGCTATATCGGCGAGATTGTCGCCGTCGATGAAAGACTTTTTCTCGACAGTCTGCTTTGGCTTAGGCTCATAATCGGTTACGGCAGCCGTGATATCCTTGGGGATATCAACAAGAACCGGACCGGGTCTGTCGCTTATCGCGATCTTGAACGCCTGACGAAGAGTATCGGCGAGATCCTCGATCTTGCGGACAACAAAGTTATGCTTTGTGATCGGCATTGTGATTCCTGCGATATAAACTTCCTGGAAGCTGTCGCGTCCGATCAGAGAACTTCCGACATTTCCCGTGATCGCAACCATGGGAATACTGTCCATGTATGCCGTTGCGATACCCGTAACAAGGTTTGTAGCGCCGGGACCGCTCGTTGCGATAACAACGCCTGTCTTTCCGGTCGAGCGGGCGTAACCATCGGCAGCATGAGAAGCGCCCTGCTCATGAGCCGTTATGTAATGTGTGATCTTATCCTGATTTTTGTAAAGCTCATCGTAAATATTGAGAACACAGCCGCCCGGATAACCGAAAACCGTGTCTACATCATTTTCCAGAAGAACCTTTACAAGTATTTCCGAACCGTTTAACTTCATAATATATTCCGTCCTTCGTAGTAAGTTCCTAAAGGATTGTCCTTTCGTCAAATTTTTCCGATGAACAGTTTCGACAAGCACCTCATTCGCTGACGGAAACTCCGAACTCTCACAGCCGCGGAAATAACCGTCATACACCCGATCGCGGGCTTTCGAAAATTCATCGTTTTTCGACATTATCATTCATGTAATATAATATTACAAATCGCCGAAAAAATCAAGCCTCTGCGACAGCCTCAACTTCTACCAAAACATTTTTCGGCAAAGTCTTGACGGCAACGCACGAGCGAGCAGGCTTTGAAGTGAAGTATTTGCCGTAAACCTCGTTGAACTTTGCAAAGTCGTTCATATCCGCCAGAAAACAAACAGTTTTTATCACCTTGTCAAGGGAAGTGCCTGCTTCCGTGAGAACAGCGGAGAGATTTCTGCAAACCTGTTCTGTCTGCTCTTCAATTGTTGTCGCTTCAACATTACCGCTTGCGGGGTTGATAGCGATCTGACCGGAAGTAAAGACGAGCGGACCTGTCTTTACAGCCTGAGAATAAGGACCGATAGCATCGGGAGCATTTTTTGTGTAAATAATCTCTGCCATAAATTTTTCCTCTTTCCAATTTATTTTTTCTATAACTATCCACCGTCCACAGCTTGATCGAAACTTTAATATTTACTCTTAAGCTGCGGATAGTAATTATCAATTACAAAAGCTTGAAGTTCTTTTCGCAAAGACCTTCTTTGACCTGTTTGATGTGAGCTTTATTCTTTGTTTCAAGTTCAAGACTTATTATACAGCTGTTAACGTCGGTTCCCTTTCCTGCATGCTCGTAATTGACCGAAACTACGTTTGCGCCGTAGGAAGCGATGATAGCCGAAAGATCACGAAGCTGACCGGGCTTATCAGTAAGCACGATCGAAAGCTTGCAGAGTCTTCCTGATTTAAGAAGACCTCTGTCAATGACTCTCGACAAGATCGTTACGTCAATATTACCGCCCGACACAATACAAACAGTATTTTTTCCCTTGACGGGAACTTTGTCAAACATCACCGCTGCCACGGAAACTGCTCCTGCGCCTTCTGCGACAAGCTTCTGATTTTCCATGAGAATAAGGATCGCCGTTGCGGTCTCATCGTCCGTTACGGTAACTATATCATCGACATATTTGCTGCAGATCTCAAATGTATTGACGCCGGGCTGTTTTACGGCGATACCGTCAGCGATCGTCTTTACACTGTCGAGTGTAAGTATTTTTCCGTCATTCACAGACTTCACCATTGAAGGAGCGCCTGCAGCCTGGACGCCGTAAACCTTGACATCGGGTCTCAGTGCTTTCACCGCATAAGCAACGCCGGAGATAAGTCCGCCGCCGCCGACAGGAACAACGATCGCCTCAACCTCGGGGTTTTCGTTGAGAATTTCAAGCGCGATCGTTCCCTGACCCGCAATAACAGCTTCATCATCAAACGGGTGAATAAATGTAAGCCCCAGCTCGTCTTTAAGTTTGAGCGCATAATTATATGCGTCGTCATATACTCCGTTCACAAGCTCGATTTGCGCGCCGTAAGCACGGGTCGCCTCCACCTTTGAGATCGGTGCGCCGTCCGGAAGACAAATCACGGATTTTATCCCGTTTCTTGCTGCTGCAAGCGCAACGCCCTGAGCATGGTTTCCTGCGGAGCATGCAATAACGCCCTTCGCCTTTTCCTCGTCGGTCAATCGTGAGATCTTATATGCCGCACCGCGAACCTTGAAAGAACCTGTGACCTGCAGATTCTCAGGCTTTATATACAAATTAACTTCGGGATTGATTTTCGGTGCGTGAATCAACTCCGTGTTTCTGATAATACTTTTCAGCGCAAAATCCGCCTGATAAATATTCTCCAATTGTACCATTATATGTATATCCCTCTCTTTTACGATATGTTCCCCTCGGATATCGCGGATCAATACCTTTGTTCAAAGTATAAAAAACTTATCTTATAATATCCTCAGGGCATTTTCTCAAAGCTTGGAGCAAACAAGATCTCCCATCTCGCTGCAGGAAACTTTCTTCACATTTTCGTCTTTTCCCGCGATGTCAACCGTTCTGTAGCCGTCGCTGAGAACCTCGTCAACAGCCTTCTCGATAGCGTCGGCTTCCTCTGTCATGTCAAAAGAATAACGAAGCATCATTGCCGCCGAGAGGATCGTTCCGAGAGGATTTGCAATGTTTTGTCCTGCAATATCGGGTGCGGAACCGTGGATCGGCTCATACATGCCGAGCGTTGTCGAAGAAAGACTTGCAGAGGGCATCATACCGATCGAACCCGTAAGCATGCTTGCTTCATCGGAAAGAATATCTCCAAACATATTTTCGGTGACGATAACGTCAAACTGACCGGGATTTCTCACAAGCTGCATTGCCGTATTATCAACCAGAATATCGCTGTACTCAACGTCGGAATATTCTTCCGCAAGCTTGTGCATGACCTTTCTCCAGAGCTTCGAGGAATCGAGAACATTCGCTTTGTCTACGGAATGAACCTTCTTTCCTCTTTTGCGCGCGGTTTCGAAAGCAACTCTTCCTATTCTTTCGATCTCATGTTCACTGTAAAGCATAAGGTCTGTAGCCACAGTTTCTCCGTTCTCCTCGAAGGTCTTATGCTCTCCGAAATAGATGCCGCCCGTAAGCTCACGAACGATCATCAGATCAAGACCGTCCTTGATCCCCGTCTCTTTAAGCGGAGACGCATCTTTCAGCTGACTGAACATCTTCGTCGGACGAAGATTCGCGAAAAGTCCAAGCTCGCTTCTGACTTTGAGGAGAGCCTTCTCGGGGCGTTTCGCAGGGTCGATCGTGTCCCACTTCGGACCGCCGACAGCACCCAGAAGAACGCTGTCGCAGTTCTTGCATCTTTCGAGTCCTTCGTCTGTTATCGGGACGCCGAACTTGTCAATGGAACAGCCGCCGATATCAACAAAGTCCTTTTCGAAAGAATGACCGTATTTTTCTCCGATCTTATCAAGGACCTTCAACGACTCGTCAACGATCTCGGGACCGATACCGTCGCCTTTTAACACTGTAATTTTTTTATTCATACTTTTCTCACCTTGATTAAATATTGATTTATATTA
>CACYDE010000340.1 GCA_902773045.1 uncultured Ruminococcus sp.
CAGAGTGCATAAAAACACCGCAGGAATACTGACGTACCCCAAGGGCACTTCCTTCGGGCGTATTTCAAGGTGGTTTTGTGTACTATGACGGAAAAAGATCAAGCAGATTCGGTACAAAACCGTCAGGTGGTCTTTGTGCGGTGTTGCCTAAATAAGACCGCAGGAAAAATTCTTGCGAAAACTTCCTGCGGTCTGATTTTCCTTAAAATTCAACGCGGCATGTCAGCATTGAATTTTTCATAGTCATGTCACATCGTATTGCGTGCAGTTCAAATATAGATTTTACGATCGATAGTCCTAAGCCGTTTCCGTTTTGATGACGGCTTTTGTCTTTTCGGACGTAGGGCTGCCAGATCTGTTTGAGATCGGATTTAGTGAGCGGTTCACTTTGATTTGAGATACTAAAGGTATGGTCACTGACATTGATCTGAATTTCGCTGTCCGCCAAAGAATACTTTACCGCATTGTCCATAAGATTCTGCAAGGCGGTTCTAATTAGTTCTCTGTCTGCGTTGACAAGATTATCGCCGCTGTGAGTGAGCTTTATAGTTTTGCCGTCCGGGAGAATGGTAAAATTTTCCCGTATTTCTTTTATTAAATCATACAAATCAAAGTCCGAACGGTTTAATGTCATTTTGTAAGAGTTTAGTTTGCCGAGATTAAGCATTTTGTGAACGAGAGTGTTTATCTCATCGGTCTGTTCAATAATTTTTTCGAGATAATTGTCTCTCTCATCTCTGTCAATGTCCTCTTTCAGGCTATAGGCATAACCGCTTATGACAAACAGCGGTGTTTTTATATCATGTGCCAAAGCGTTTGTCATATCGCTGCGTTTTTGTTCTTCCAAAGCCTGTGATTTGAACATTTTCCAGATCATCAAACACAGAATAAATGCAATTGTCAAAAAGAATCCGAAGATGACAGCAGCTCCAATGAAAAGTCTTTCTTTGCATTTATCGAATAAATTGATTTTTTGAGCGTATTGAATGACATAAGTTGCGCCGCCGTTACCGTAATTCGCATCTCTATCGGCAGTAGAATAATCATAAGCCTCATTCATATAGTTTAAATATATATGATCTGTGGTGTAAAAAATGTATTCCGGCCAACCTGCGGAAATGGTTACAGCAGACATTTCGCGCTGTTCTTCGGTCAGCGCTCCCATATAATCTTTGCTGTGATCATCGTTGAGAAAAAAGTTCACGGGAACAATATTACGCCGCATATCGTTGCATATTTGTATATCTTCGCCTTGAATAATATTGTCGCTGAGCGTAAAAGTATCTACGATCTCATCTGAAATAAACCAAGTATCATTTCCTTCAGTCAGGGCTATTTTAAGCTCTACCGGAATAAACTCAAAATCGCAGATCTGAAATTTTGTGCAAATCAGCTCATAACGTTTTCCGTCATCTCTCTCGGTATTTAAAAGCTCCCGGGTTTTTTTATATTGCTCATCGCTCATAGCGTTTACCATTGTATTGTAATCAATAAAACCGTATAAATACTCTGAATTTTCCACACCTGATTTTATACCGTAGTTTACAATGATTTTAGACGATGTATCAATAATGATTTCATTGCTGTCCGCATCAATAACAATAACTTGGCTGTTCCAGTCTCTTTCTTCATTGCTGTCAGAATATATCAAATAGGAGATATTAAGATAGACATAGTTGATGAAATCGTATCTGCCGGCGACCTCGGAAATTCGGTTCTTTACGTAGGATAAATTTGAAAGCATCCGATTTTGAACGCTGTTTTTCTCACTGTACGTCAAAATTATACAATATGCAGAGGAAACAACCAACCATACCGCCAGCAAGATCAGAGTGACCCTGAGAAACAATCTGTTTCGCTGTTTTTTCAGTCTTTGTTCCATTTACTACCCCTCGATCTTATAGCCGCGCCGAATCACGGTTTTAATGCTTTTGCCGTTTGAGCCGAGCGCTTTTCTTAAATTACGCATATGAGTATCCAACACGCGCTCGTCTGTGTCACTGTTATATCCCCAAACAATATCGATCAATCGTTCCCTGCTGATTATTCTTCCTTTGTTTTCGATCAGAACCTTTAAAATGGAGTATTCTCTTGCGGTAAGCTTTACTTCCTCACCGCAGCTGATAACCATGCCGTTGTTAGGATTCAGCGACAAGCTTCCTGCGGTGAATATTTTAGAGCGTACCAATCCTTTTGAGCGTTTGATAAGCGCGTTGACCTTTTCGTACAGAACAGGAAGAGGGAAGGGCTTGATGACGTAATCGTCACAGCCCAGCGCATAACCGTTCAAGATATCCGATTCGCTCGCTCTCGATGTGATGAACATGATCGGAACATCACTGTTTTTTCTTATTTCTCTGCATATTTCAAAGCCGTCCAGTTCGGGAAGCATAACATCAAGCAACAATAGATCGTAGTTATTTTCATAAGCTTTTTCCAATCCGCTTTGTCCATCTTCGGCAGCCTCAACCTGAAAGACATTTTTTTCTTTTTTTGTGAAGTAGTTAAAAACCAAATCCTTGATGTTTTTGTCGTCCTCGACCAGCAAGATCCGATACATATTCAACCTCCGGTAGTCTGACTTGTCCGATTATTTGTTTGATTTTCCATAATATCACCAGTTTCCAAGTTCAATGAACAGCAGAAGTACGCATCAACGAGGCTAAAGGAAATAAAGTGACATTTTTTGAAGAAGTATG
>CACYDE010000341.1 GCA_902773045.1 uncultured Ruminococcus sp.
GTATGCCTGCAAGATTTCTGTACACTCTGACGAAAAAATCTACTGCGCATCTTCGGCACAATCTCTGTGCGGTATTGCCTTAAGTTGATGACATTGCCCCTTTCCCTCAAGGAAAAGGGGCATATCGGGATAGAGGGCTTCGCCCTCTATCCCATCGGAGCTATCTCCCCGAACCCATTCAATCGGTTACTCGGAACTCTGTTTATATTCCTAAAAACACAGTTTCGATAAGGAAAGATGGGTAATTATCATGTGGGAAGTTTGAGTTATGTAACAAGACAACTATCTTCACGTGTAAAAAACGGCGAGCGCCGCAGGCAAATTATCAAAATTTTCGAAAGAGGAACGAGTTTTTCAACAAATTTGGTCAAGAACCGAACGTAAAAAATTCACTCTCGGTCGGGGCGGCGAGCGCCGCAGGCAAATTATCAAAGTTTTCGAAAGAGGAACGAGTTTTTCAACAAATTTGGTCAAGAACCAACCGTAAAAAATTCACTCTCGGTCGGGTTCGTAAATTCATGTAACACTAAGACTCGCTTCACGTGTTTAAAAAGGAGGAACGGGTTCATCAACAAATTTGGTCAAGAACCGACCGTAAAAAATTCACTCTCGGTCGGGTTCGTGAAGTTATGTAACAAGAAAACTATCTTCACGTGTTTAAAAAAGTTGGTCAAGAACCGAACGTAAAAAATTCACTCTCGGTCGGGTTCGTGAATTCATGTAACACTAAGACTCGCTTCACGTGTTTAAAAAGGAGGAAATGATGAAGATTTTGGTTGTTTCGGATTCTCATGGGGATTATAGGACGTTTAATGATTTGGTGCGCTCTCAGAGCAAGGCTGAAATAGTGATCTTTCTCGGTGACGGCGCCGAGGAGTTCAATGACGTTAGAATGAATTATCCCGAGAAGTTGTTTATAGGAGTAAAGGGAAATAATGACTGGAGCTGTTCTCTGCCTCTCTGCGAAGAAAGAGTAATTGAAGGGAAAAAGTTTTTTATGACTCACGGACATATCGAGCATGTTAAGTACGGACTGGATATGCTTAAGGAAAAAGCAAAAAGTCACGGCGCGGATATCGTTCTTTTCGGTCACACCCATATTCCCCACAATGAATATGACGGCGGAATGTATATTTTGAATCCCGGCTCGATCAGACGTTTTTCCTGTTCATACGGAGTTATAGATATCCAAAACGGTCAGATCTTGACGAATACAGCGAATTTTTTGTGATATATCCGAATTCGGTTAAAATATGTTTTATCACATTAAAACTTTTCATTTAAAAAGCGGCAGAAAAAATAATTAATTTTAGTTTAGTTGTCTATTGATTAAATCGAAAAATTTAATTATAATTATAGTTGGTTGATTTGCTCAAAATTGACCGAGCAAATTTGTGAAAGGTGTGATGAAAATTTATGACAAAAATTGACGACACCGTTCGTCGGGAAACCGTCTACATTGCCGTTTGGGTCTTGATTCTCAGTGCTATCATGCAAGCGGTTTTTCTTGTAGCCGGGAAGTGGGATCTCAGCGTTCTGATCGGAAATATTCTTGCGGCGATATGCGCCGTTTTGAATTTTCTCCTGATGGGGATCACAGTTCAGAAAGCTGTTGAAAAAGAACAGAAGGACGCCGCTCAGATGATGAAATTCTCTCAAACTTCGAGAATATTCATGCAGTTTGCGTTCGCTGCGGTCGGGGTTCTTTTTTTTAACCCAATCGCGTCACTGCTCCCTCTGTTTTTTCCACGTATTGCAATAACTTTCAGACCTTTTCTCGGAAAAAAAGACGAGAAAAAGGCGGAAGAATAAATTCTGAAGAAACTGTCTTTTTTCGCTGAGTCGTTCCAAGTATCGTCAAAGCAAAAAAGATATCTTCCACAAAGGATGGTGAATTTTAAAAGTGAAAAGTGAAGAGCGCAGTTTCCGCATTGTCGACGCATTGCTTCTTCTCATGATGATAATCCCGTTTTTGTGCGGTATTGCGCTGCATGTAATGTTTAAACCGTCTTCCGATGATATCGAGATCGCAGGCGCATTAATATTCTTTACAATAAAAATGCCCTTTCAGGATCTTCCGATAACAGAATCTCAGGTCAATTCATGGCTGGTTATTATTGCCGTATTTTTCCTGTGTCTGTTTTTGACTCACGGACTTTCGGCGACAAAACCCACCCGAAGACAGCACCTTGCAGAGATGGCAATCGAACTCGCCGAGAATCTCGTTCATTCCAACATGGGTGACTATTTCTCGGGCTTCGTTCCTTTTGTTGCTGCAATAATGGTTCTGTCGGTTTTTTCGAGTCTTCTCACCCTTATCGGACTCTATCCCCCGACGTCGGATTTTAATGTGGTTGCAGGCTGGGCGCTGCTTGTATTTATTTTGATTACATACTACAAGATGAAGTGCGGTCCGGTTCATTATCTGAAAAGTTTCGGTGATCCCGTTCCCTTCCTTGCGCCGCTCAACATCATCAGCGAGGTCGCAACCCCAATCTCCATGGCATTCCGTCACTACGGAAACGTTCTCTCGGGTTCGGTCATCTCCGTTCTCGTTGCAGCGGGTCTTCAGGGACTGACAAAGCTTGCTCTCGGAAGGATCGAAGGCTTTATCGGAGAATTTCCGTTTTTCCAGATCGGAATTCCCGCAATTCTGTCGATCTATTTCGATCTTTTCAGCGGATGTCTCCAGGCGTTCATCTTCGCAATGCTGACAATGCTCTATATCGCAACGGGCTTCCCGGAAGACGATTACAAAGAAAAAATGAAAAAGAAAAAAATGAAATTACAGAAAGAAAATTGATTTGGAGGAAATTAAAATGGTTGAATTGGCTATCGGTATAATTTTAGGCTGCTGCGCACTTGGCGCAGGTATGGCAATGATCGCAGGTATCGGCCCCGGTATCGGTGAAGGAACCGCGGTCGCTAGCGCCTGCGAAGCCATCGGACGTCAGCCCGAATGCAGAAGTACAGTAACAACAACAATGCTCATGGGCTGCGCTGTCGCAGAAACAACAGGTCTTTACGCACTTGTTATCGCGATCTTGCTCATCTTTGTTGCTCCGGGAAGATTTGTTAACATTCTTCTTGAGAATATTTCCAACCTCGGTTGATTATTGGGAGAAGTGTAATTATGCAATCATCAGATGTTATTTCCATTAATATCTGGCAGGTAATAATCTCTCTTCTGAATCTTCTGATACTCTTTTTGATCCTCAAAAAGTTTCTTTACAAGCCCGTGAAGAACATTCTCGCTCAGCGTCAGCAGATGGTTGACGAAAATTTTGAAAAGGCGAAAAAGGCGGAAGAAGACGCTCTCAGCGCAAAAGCAAGCTATGAAGAAAAGCTGGCGGGCGCAAAGGCGGAAGCTGACGAGATCCTCAAAAAAGCCAACAAAAGAGCCGAGCGCAAAAGCGATAAGATCGTTTCGGGGGCAAAAGCCAAAGCCGACGATATTATTCGCCAAGCTCAGAATGACGCAAGACTTGAAAAACAGAAAGCTCAGTCAGAGATCAAACACGAGATCACGGAAGTTTCAACCATGATCTCCGAAAAGATCCTTGAAAGAGAAATCAAACCTGCGGATCACAGGGATTTCATAAATTCCTTTATTGAGAAAATAGGTGAAAACGATGACTGAAACCAGTAAGGAATATGCCGTCGCTCTTTTCACTCTTGCGGTTGAAGAGAAGCTTGAAAAAGTCATCTCCGACGAGCTTCGGGCAGTCGTCAGACTCCTCAGAGAGACTCCGGAATATCTTGACTTTCTTGCTTCGCCAAATATCCCCGTTCACGAAAGAACTTCGGCGATCGACAAAGCCTTTTCCAAAGGCTTCCATGAATATATCGTTTCATTTTTGAAGGTCCTCACCGAAAAAAACAATATACGATATATTCATAAAATAATTTCCGACTATGAGGATCTTTACCATGCAACGGACGGTATCGCTACCGCTAAGGTCATCAGCGCTGTTCCGCTGAAAAAAGACGAGAAAGAAAAGCTCAAAGTCAAACTGGAGAAATTCTGCGGAAAAAAAGTCATTATGGACTGCACATGCAACAGCGCTATCCTTGGTGGAATTATCGTTCATGTTGACGGAAAAGTCCTCGACGGAAGCTTAAGACGCAGACTGCACAATATAAAGGAAACTATCGAAACTTAACCGATACAAAGTTATAATTTTGTATCGCAGCGTTTGTTTCACTCGGGATAAACGCTCGGTTATGAACGGTGATAATGTTGATAACCGCTCATAATTATTGAAAAAGGAAGTGATTGAGGAATGAGTCTGAAGCCTGAAGAGATCAGCAGTATTATTAAGGATCAGATCAAAAATTATAAATCAAGAATTGAAATGGCTGAAACAGGTACGGTAATCCTCGTCGGAGACGGAATCGCGCGAGTTTACGGACTTCGCGAATGTATGGCGAGCGAACTCCTCGAATTTGAGGACGGAACCTACGGAATGGCACAGAACCTTGAAAACGAAACCGTTTCGGTTGCCATTCTTTCAGACAGCAATAATATCCGCGAGGGTACGACAGTTCGAAGAACAGGACGTGTTCTTTCCGTTCCCGTGGGCGAAGCGCTTCTCGGAAGAGTTGTTAATGCTCTTGGTGAACCGATCGACGGAAAGGGTCCCGCCGACTGCAAAGCGACAAGACCCATCGAATCCGAAGCTCCGGGAATTATTGAAAGAAAAAGCATTTCAAAACCAATGCAGACGGGAATCAAGGCGATCGACAGCATGATCCCAATCGGAAGAGGTCAGCGTGAGCTGATTATCGGCGACCGTCAGACAGGTAAAACAGAAATCGCCGTTGACACAATTATTAATCAGAAAAATTCCGATGTTCTGTGTATATACGTTGCGATAGGTCAGAAAGCCAGCTCCGTGGTTCAGCTTGCAAATGAGCTTGCGAGAGCCGGAGCAATGGACTACACTATCATCGTTTCGGCGTCCGCCGCAGAAAGCGCGCCTATCCAGTACATTGCCCCCTACACGGGCTGCGCTATGGCGGAATATTTCAGAGAAAAGGGAAAAGACGTTCTCATTATTTATGACGACCTCAGCAAACACGCTGTGGCTTACCGCGCTCTTTCTCTGCTTATACGCAGACCGCCGGGACGTGAGGCTTATCCGGGAGACGTTTTCTATCTCCACTCAAGACTGCTTGAACGCGCAGCGTGCGTAGCACCCGAATACGGCGGAGGCTCGATCACCGCTCTTCCCATCATCGAAACTCAGGCAGGCGATGTTTCGGCATATATCCCCACAAACGTAATTTCCATCACCGACGGTCAGATATTCCTTGAAACGGAGCTTTTCCATTCGGGAATCATGCCGGCTATCAACCCCGGTATTTCAGTCAGCCGTGTGGGCGGATCCGCACAGCTTAAAGGTATGAAGAAGGTTTCAGGTGAACTGAAACTCCTCTACTCTCAGTATCGTGAACTTCAGGCATTCGCTCAGTTCGGAAGCGATCTCGACGCGGACACTAAGGCACGACTCGCACTCGGTGAAAGGATCGTTGAGGTTCTGAAACAGAACAGAAACTCTCCGGTTCACGTCGGCTGTCAGGTTGCTATTGTTTATGCGGTTATCAACGGTTATCTCAATGACACTCCGGTTGACAAGGTTCACGATTATGAAGAGCGTCTTTATGACAAGCTTCTTCATGAAAACCGGGAATTTCTCAAACGAATCGAGGACGGTTACTTCGACGACAGCGATGTTGAATCGCTCAAAGCAACTCTCGAAGAGATGAAGAGGTGATTTTGTGGGAGCAGATACAAAAGCACTTCGCACAAGAATAAAAAGTGTTGATTCAACTCTCCACCTGACCAAGGCAATGGGACTGGTTGCCTCTTCAAAAATACGCCACGCTACGGATATAATGAACAAGAGCAGACAGTATTCTAAGGCTGTCACAGAGATCGTTAACCTTCTGACAGCGTGTAATGAGTGTAAGAAAAGTACCTATATGAAGGGCAGCGACAGTGAGAAAACAAAAATTATAATCATAGCAGGAGACAGAGGTCTTGCCGGCGGATATAACGCCAATGTTTTCAGACTTGCGAGAGAATACGCTGACGCCGACTTTCTCCCTATCGGAAAACGCGCGTGTGAGCGTTTCGGCGGAGGATACTCTTCTTCCGAAAAGTTCTCGAGGGAGGACGGCGCAAAGCTTTCGGCGGAACTGTGCAGGGATTTTTTGGAGGGAAAATTTTCCAAGCTTGGGGTCATTTCAACGAAATATGTTTCGATAATGACCCAAGAAGCGCGGATCTCATGGATCCTTCCGCTGACTTCCGAAAACTCGAAAAAAAGCGTCGGAACGATCTTTGAACCCGATGAACTGACTATCCTGAATGAAGCCGTTCCGGAATATATAAACGGGAAACTAATGGGATATATCAGAGAAAGCTACGCATGCGAGGTTGCGGCGCGAAGAATGGCTATGGATTCTGCCGGAAAGAACGCTCAGTCAATGATCGAGAATTTACAGCTTGATTACAACAGAGCCCGTCAAGGCGCGATAACTCAGGAAATCACCGAGATTGTGGCAGGAAGCGGAGAATGATTCGGGGCGGCGAGCGCCGCAGGCAAATTTATAAAGTTCTTGAAAGAGGAACGGGTATTTCAAAAAAGTTTGTCAAGAACCGACCGTAAAGGATCGACTTTCGGTCGGGTGCGTGAAGTTATGTAACAAGGAAACTATCTTCACGTGTTTAAAAAGCGGCGAGCGCCGCAGGCATATTTATAAGGTTCTTGAAATTGGAAACACGTATTTCAAAAGAGCAGATTAAAAACCGACCGTAAAAAAACAACCTTCGGTCGGGTGCGTGAAGTTATGTAACAAGGAAACTATCTTCACGTATTTAAAAAGTTGGTCAAGAACCGACCGTAAAGGATCGACTTTCGGTCGGGTGCGGAAATTATTGTAACAATTTAACTATCTTCACGTATTTAAAAAGGAGTGAGTGGGATTTGGCAAAAAATAAGATGGGTACGGTAGCTCAGGTTATGGGACCTGTAGTTGACGTGCGGTTTGACGAAGGACATCTGCCATCGATATATAATGCGCTTACCATTCCGATCAAGGATAAGACGCTCACTGTCGAGGTTGCACAGCATATCGGAGACAGCACGGTGAGATGTATCGCGATGTCCTCAACGGACGGTCTGAAAAGAGGAACGCCCGTTACGGATACGGGACGCGCAATCAGCGTTCCTGTCGGAAAAGAAACGCTCGGAAGAATTTTTAACGTTCTCGGCGATACAGTCGATAACGGAGAAGCACCGAAAAACTGTGAGCACTGGAATATTCACAGAGGAGCACCGAGCTATGATGAGCTTTCAACTTCAACAGAGATCCTTGAAACGGGTATCAAAGTCATTGATCTTATATGTCCGTATTCCAAAGGCGGTAAGATCGGTCTTTTCGGAGGCGCAGGCGTAGGAAAAACGGTTCTTATCATGGAGCTTATTAATAATATCGCGAAACAGCACGGCGGTATCTCGGTTTTCACAGGCGTTGGAGAGCGAACGAGAGAAGGAAACGATCTCTACAACGAAATGAAGGAATCCGGAGTTCTCGGAAATACCGCTCTCGTATACGGTCAGATGAACGAGCCGCCGGGAGCAAGAATGAGAGTTGCTCTTTCGGGACTGACGATGGCTGAATATTTCAGAGATGAAGAGGGTCAGGACGTTCTTCTCTTCGTTGACAATATTTACAGATTTACTCAGGCAGGAAGTGAGGTTTCCGCACTTCTCGGACGTATGCCGTCTGCTGTCGGATATCAGCCGACGCTTGCGAACGAAATGGGTGCTTTGCAGGAAAGAATCACCTCGACAAAAAAGGGTTCGATCACGTCCGTTCAGGCTGTCTATGTTCCTGCGGACGACCTGACAGACCCTGCTCCTGCAACAACCTTCGCTCACCTCGACGCTACAACTGTTCTTTCAAGAGGTATCGCTTCTCAGGGTATTTATCCTGCTGTAGATCCGCTTGAATCGACAAGCCGTATTCTTAACCCGGAAATACTCGGAGAGAAACATTACAAGGTTGCGCGCGAGGTTCAGCGTATTCTTCAGAGATACAAGGAACTTATGGATATTATAGCCATCATGGGTATGGACGAGCTTTCAGACGAAGACAAGCTTCTCGTTCAGAGAGCGCGAAAGATCCAGCGTTTCCTCTCTCAGCCGTTCCATGTTTCGGAGAAATTCACCGGAATCGAAGGCGTTTATGTTCCGCTTTCGGAAACGATCAGGGGATTCGAAGAGATCATTGAAGGAAAACACGATGATCTTCCGGAATCCGCATTCCTCTTTGCGGGAACGATCGACGAAGTGGTCGAGAAAGCCGGAAAGGCACAGACATGAGTACATTTAAGCTTGTTGTTTCAACTCCCGACGGAAACAAATTCAAAGGTGAAGCCGTCAAACTTACGCTTCGGGGAAGTGAAGGCGATCTCGCGGTTCTCGCGGGTCATATCCCCTTCATCACTTCGGTCAAGCCCTGCGACTGTAAAATCGAGCTTGAAGACGGAACAGAGAAGAAAGGTCACACAGAGGGCGGTCTTCTCACCGTCTCACCCGATTCAACTACACTTTTGTCGGGAACCTTTGAATGGATATAAAAATATATTGATACATCACGGTTTAGCCGCACAGGGAAAAATAATTCTCTGTGCGGCAGTTTTAAAAAGGAAATATAGTATGATAAAACCTATTGTTAAAGATGTTTTATTTCTCGGAAAAAAATCCGAAAAAGCGACAAAAGCCGACATGAATATTATCAGGGATCTTCAGGACACCCTTGCGGCAAACAGCGAAACTTGCGTGGGAATGGCTGCAAATATGATAGGCTTCCGCAAGAGGATCATCATCGTAAATATCGGGTTTATAAATATGGTCATGGTAAACCCGATGATCGTCAAGAAAGCATATCCTTTTGAAACCGAAGAAGGCTGTCTTTCACTTGACGGAACACGTCCGACAAAACGTTACAAGGAGATCGAGGTTGAATTTGAGGATATAAATTTCAAAAAACAACGGAAAAAATTTACCGATTGGACTGCCCAGATCATTCAGCACGAGATCGATCATTGTGACGGAATAATAATATAACGAAAAAGCAAGCGAGAATCAAAAATTTCGCTTGCTTTTTTTATAACCGTTACTGTATCAATTGAAGAAAACCGCCTGCGCTGAAATTGCTGCGTGACAAACCCTCAGTATACGCAAGGTTTCTTGATTCTCCCGCAAAATTTTACGCTTAAATTTTGCAGACATGAACCGGCATAAGATAAGGAACTGTGAAGAAATAAATTTTCAATTTATGCTTAGGACAATTTGTTCTGAACAAGGCAAATTTTTGCAGGAATACTAACGTATTTCAAGAAAATTTAACGCAGTTCAGGGCAAATTAGACAAGCA
>CACYDE010000342.1 GCA_902773045.1 uncultured Ruminococcus sp.
CGCCCTCTATCCCATCGGGGCTATCGCCCCGAACCCATTCAATCGGTTACTCGGAACTCTGTTTAAATTCCTAAAAACTCAGTTTTGCTCAGGAAAGGTTGGGTAATCAGTATGTGGGAAGTTTGAGTCAAGGAGTTGGTCAAAAACTAATGTTAAAAGACCGTGCTTCGGTCGGGTGCGTGAAGTCATGTAACTCAAAAACTATCTTCACGTATTAAAAAAGTCGGTCAAAAACCAATGTTAAAAGACTGTGCTTCGGTCGGGTGCATAAAATTAATGTAACCCAAAAACTATCTTCACGTATTAAAAAAAGGAGGGGTAGTGTGAGAGAGGATATTTGCACTATACCGATCAATGATGTGTTTTTGCCGAGGGACGGCTGTCCTTTGTGCAGGATGAGAGATATGCTGGAGGAAAGATCAACCGTTTATATTACGGGCGCGGCGATGATGGAACCGGACGTCAGGATAAAGACGAACGAAAAAGGATTCTGTCACCGCCATTTCGGAATGATGCTCAAATGCGGAACAAGACTTTCCAACGCATTGATACTTGAAAGTCATCTTGATAAGCTGAAAACAGAAATGATACCCAAAACCGTTAAGGGAAAACCCGATAAGAAAAAGATCGCGGCGATACGCTCCGTTCAGAAAAGCTGTTTCGTATGCGAACAGGTCGAGTGGGGCATGGCTCACATGTATCAGACGATATTCAGCAGCTATGTCACGGACAGTGAGTTCAGAGCGCTGTATAACGATCAGCAGTTTATTTGTATGGAACATTACGCAGACCTTATGACTGCTGCGGTGAATAAGGGTGTTCCGTCAAAATCATTACCGGATTTTTACAGCGATACATCAAAGCTTGCAGGAGGGTATCTTGAAGTCTTGAAAGACGATATCACCCATTTCTGCTCAATGTTTGACTACAGAAGCAAAGGTCAGGATTGGGGAAATTCAAAAGACGCGATCGAACGTTCGATCGAATTCCTCACTTCCGAAAGAATCGCGAAAGATGAACAGCAGGGCTGAGTTATGAAAATTGAAAATGTAAGAGATTTTGACCTCGCTCAGACGCTCGACTGCGGTCAGGCTTTCAGATGGAAAGAACTGGAAGACGGCTCGTTCAAAGGCGTTGCTCACGGGGTCGTAGTCGCTCTGAGAAAAGACGGCGACGATATTTACATAGACGGCATTTCACAGGAAGAATATAAGGCTGTCTGGAAAAATTATTTTGATCTCGATCGCGATTACGGAACGATAAAAACCGAACTTTCAAAGCTTCATCCGGTATTGTCCGAGGCGGCGCAGTTTGCCCCCGGAATAAGAATACTGAATCAGGAACCGTGGGAGGCTCTCTGTTCGTTTATAATTTCTCAGAATAACAATATTCCGCGGATAAAGGGGATCGTTGAAAGATTGTGCCTCAATTTCGGAGACCGGATCGAAGAAGATTTTTACTCATTCCCGTGCGCCGAAAGGATCGCGGCTCTCAGCGCGGAAGATTTAGCGCCGATCCGCGCAGGTTTCCGTGCGAGATATATTATCGACGGGGCGCGCAAAGTTGCGTGCGGAGAGATCGATCTCGAAAAGGTGAGAACGATGGAGATCGAAGAAGCGAGAAAAGAACTCATGAAAATTACCGGTGTGGGGATAAAAGTTGCAGATTGCACGCTTCTTTATGGTCTTCACAGACTGGACTGCTTTCCTCTTGATGTGTGGATGAAAAGAGCCATGGCTGTTCTTTTCCCCGAGATGAAGTCCTCCGATTTCGGAGAGTACGGAGGTATCGCTCAGCAGTACATTTTCCACTACAGCCGTATGCACCCCGAACTTTTTTAGCTGATAAAAAGCAGCGGTTTTCTGCATTTTATTGCCTATCGGTATAAAATGCGGTACCCCTGTCAAAGATCATAAGGATCTCTGACAGGGGTCGTTTTTTATGATTTGCATCTTACGTTCGTTTTTTGCATCTTACCTTCAATTTCGTTGAACATATTTTCTTTTCGGAGTAGAATGTATACATCAAAAACAGAAAGGTTGTTGTTTATGGGTCTTACATTCTTAATTCTTTTGACAATTGCGGAGATCATTCTTATTTCACTCACGTTCACAAAGTACCGTGAAAAGGCAGCATGGCTGAAAAACAGAACGCTCGTTACTGCTATAGAAACAGCGGTTCTTCTTCTTATGGTCTTACTGCCGACTACGAATTTCAAATGGCGTTTTGCACTTGCTTTTATTGTTCTTGCAGTCCGACTGGTGTTTGAGCTGATCAGATTCGCTGTCAGACGCAAAAAGGCAGACGGTTCAAAGAATAAGGCTGCCGCAGTGATAAGCGGATTGCTGTCGATCATTTTTGCTGCGATCACTCTCGCTCCGGCATTTATTTTTACAAACTATAACGGGCTTGAAACCACGGGAGATCATAATGTTGTTTCCGCAAACGCTATTCTTGTGGATAAAAACAGAACGGATACTTTTGAAAACGACGGCTCAAACAGGGAAGTACCTGTGTATTTCTTCTATCCCGAAGACAGCGGTGAGTATCCTCTTGTTGTGTTCTCACATGGCGCGTTTGGTTATTATCAGAGTAATATGTCAACATATACGGAGCTTGCAAGTCACGGATATGTTGTTGCGGCGCTCGATCACCCTCACCATGCATTCTTCACAACCGATACAAACGGCGAGACTA
Organism: uncultured Ruminococcus sp.; assembly: GCA_902773045.1. Classification (GTDB taxonomy): domain Bacteria; phylum Bacillota; class Clostridia; order Oscillospirales; family Acutalibacteraceae; genus RUG592. The sequence continues at coordinate 2,698 of CACYDE010000342.1, forward strand.
TCATAGTTGACAATCAATTCATTAACGACGCTATGAGAATAGGAAACAGCAATGATGTTTCCGAGGAAGAAGCATTTGAAATTACTCAGGAATGGATGAAGCTCAGAACAGACGATGAGAATTTTGTTTTGGACACGATCGAAGAGGCTAAAGAAAACGGCGCGCTTGGCGAGCAGTGGCACACGGATCAGGAAAGCGAGATCCTGTCGGTACTTTCGGAAATCAATACAGATAAGATCGGTCTAATGGGCCATTCGATGGGCGGTGCGACGAGTGTGGCACTGGGAAGAGAGCGCGATGATATTGACGCAGTTATTGACCTTGACGGAACGATGCTCACGGAGAGAATTTCTGCTGAGGACGGAAAATATCAGTATATTGAAGAGTCTTACCCGATTCCGGTTCTTGATTTTACCAAAGAGGTGGATTATAATGATAGAGAACAGTATAAAAATGAGAACGGATACGCTTATGTAAACTCATACGTTATTGAAAATGCTGTGGACGGAAAAACAGTTGTTTTTAGCGGTGCGAGTCACATGGACTTTACCGATCTGCCGATGTTCTCGCCGTTTTTGGCTTCAATGCTTGACGGCGGACAGTCCGAGGTTGACAGCGAAGAGTTTCTGACTATGATAAACGGTATCGTTCTTAACTGGTTCGACTATTATCTGAAAGGTGAAGGTGCTTTGAACATTCAGGAGCACTACTGAAATAATGCTGACCAAAATTACAAAAATTGAACGTGATAAGCCTGAGATGCTCGAAATACACTGCCACGCCGTCAGTGATGAGGTGCGTGAGATCGTAGCCTTTGTTAAATCAAGACAGGGACAGTTAAGCGGCACTATTGACGAGAGGCAGTACGAAATATCCGTAACGGACATATTTTACATTGAAACGGTTGACAATCGATCCTTTATCTGCACAAAAGGAAAGGTGTATGAGTCTAAACAAAAGCTGTATGAGCTTGAAGACATTCTGAAAGAAAAGCATTTTCTGAGGGTCTCAAAGTCGGTGATCCTGAACTTAATGAAAATAAGCTCGATAGAGCCTGCTCTCAACGGCAGATTTACCGCAGTTCTGAGTTCGGGCGAGCAGATCATAATTTCAAGAAAATATGTTCCCGAGCTGAAAAAGGCTTTGAAGGGAGAGAAATGATATGACGATCAAAGAGTTTGTTATTTCACGGTTTCAGCTGTTTTGCTTTCTGGTAACCATGATCCTTACGACGGAGTACTTTATCGGAGTTTTTGCAATGCCCGATCAGGTGCTTCACAATCGCGACCTGCTTGGTCCTATAGCCGCGGCGGGGTTATGCATAATCCCAACATGCGTGACCTACTTCAAAAAAGAGCCTACGATCAATCAGTACATAGCAAGACTGATAATCCAGCTGATACTGATCGAGTGTATAATGCTTACCGCCATTACTCCGCAGCAGGATTTGGAAATCGGAAAGACCGGGCTGTATATTGCGATCGGAGTTTCGACGTTTATTATTTATGTGTTCGCCGTGCTTATAATGTATTACCGAAATTATTTACAGTCTAAGTCGCTTACGAATAAATTAAAAAGGTTTCAGGAAGCTGTCGGTGAATCTACGTAAATTTCCCGGGAAAACTTCCGGCCGCAGCGCCTTATCGAACCTTCTTTGTGCGATAAGGCGCCTTTAATGTATGATTTTTAACACGTCCGGTTCTGTGTGCGGTTTGCGATAACAGAATAGATTAAGAAAAGCACTTGCGCCCAAAATGAACGCAAGTGCTTTTTCAGTGCCGGTGACCGGACTTGAACCGGTACGAATTTGTGGTTCGAGGGATTTTAAGTCCCTTGTGTCTGCCTATTCCACCAC
>CACYDE010000343.1 GCA_902773045.1 uncultured Ruminococcus sp.
TTCGGGCGTATTTCAAGGACGATGACACAGCCATGCGTGCGCCTGCGCGCCGAACTTGTCTGGATATTTGTTTGGTTTGCTATAAGTCTATATTGTTTTTTTAATTAACTGAGAAAACGTAAACGTTTTCTCGTTAAGTTGATGACATTGAGGAAGAGGGGGTTGGGGGGTGATGGTGAAGTCAATGCAGTAAGATAGAATCAACTGTTTGGATCTACAGGAAAAATGCTTCGGTTGTGGATAGTGTTTACATATTTACAAAATCAAAAGGAGAATAGAAAATGTTACAGGAAAAATGGAGTCTGCTGAAAAGCGGAACCGATATCCGCGGCGTTGCCACACAGGGAGTGGAAGGCGAAAACGTAAATCTGACCGATGAAGTATGTGAAGCGATCACAAACGCTTTTGTTCTCTGGCTGTCGAAGAAGACGGGTAAAGAGTGTGACAAGCTTACTGTTTCTGTGGGAAGGGACTCGAGAATTTCCGGACCTGCCATTTTGAAAACGGTGACGGAAACTCTTTCAAAATGCGGCGTGGCTGTTCTTAACTGCGGTCTTGCGTCCACACCGTCCATGTTTATGACTACGATAGATCTCGAATGTGACGGCGCAGTTCAGATCACCGCAAGTCACCATCCGTTCAACCGCAACGGTCTTAAATTCTTCACCCGTGAGGGCGGACTCGAAAGCGAGGATATTACCGAGCTTCTTGAACTTGCTCAGGAAGGAAAGAAGCCTGCGGAGACTTCCGAAGGGTCTGTTCGCAGCGTTGATTACATGACCGATTATGCCGCGCGTCTGAGAAACGCGATCAAAAATGAAGTTAAAGCCGAAGATTACGATCACCCTCTGAAAGGCTTTAAGATCGTGGTCGACGCAGGAAACGGTGCGGGAGGATTCTATGCCGAAAAAGTTCTTGCACCCCTCGGCGCGGATACAAACGGCAGCCGTTACCTCGAACCTGACGGAATGTTCCCCAATCATGTTCCGAATCCCGAAAATGCGGAAGCGATGAAGTCTATCTGTGAAGCCGTTCTCGAAAGCGGAGCGGATCTCGGAGTTATTTTCGACACAGACGTTGACCGCGGAGGGGCTGTTGACAGCAGCGGAAACGAGATCAACCGAAACCGTCTTGTTGCCGTAGCTTCGGCGATCGCTCTTGAAGGAAACGAAGGCGGAACGATCGTCACAGATTCGATAACCTCTGACGGTCTGAAAGAATTCATCGAAAAAACTCTCGGCGGAAAACACCACCGTTTCAAGAGAGGCTACAAGAACGTTATCAATGAGGCAGTGCGCCTTAATGCGCAGGGAATCAACTGTCCTCTTGCCATAGAAACCTCGGGACATGCCGCTATGAGAGAAAACTATTTCCTCGATGACGGGGCATATCTTTGCACAAAAATAATCATTAAAATGGCGAAGCTCAAGCAGGAGGGAAAAACTCTTGAAGACTATGTTTCGCAGCTCAAGGAAGCGAAAGAAGAAAAGGAAGTTCGCTACAAGATCACGGCTCATGATTTCAGAAGTTACGGAGAAAGCGTTATCGAAAAATTAAACAGTTATGCTTTGACAAAAACAGGCTGGACGCTTGCAGATGACAGCCGCGAGGGAGTTCGCGTATCTCTTGATAAGGAGCACGGCAACGGTTGGTTCCTTATCAGACTCAGCGTCCACGACCCTATAATGCCGCTTAATATTGAAAGCAACGACGATGGCGGCGCAGAGATCATTCTGAAGCAGGTCACGGAGTTTATCTCGGGCTGTGAGGATCTGACTCTCTGATGACATTGGACGAAAAAGGAAAGGAAAAGAAAAATATGGAAGCAAAACGTGTGGTCGTCAAGGTCGGAACTTCGACTTTGACTCATGAAAGCGGACGGCTCAACCTCAGAAGAGTCGAACAGCTTGTGAAAGTTCTCAGTGACCTGAGCAACTCGGGAAAAGAGATCGTTCTCGTCAGTTCCGGCGCGATCGGAGTCGGAGTGGGAAAGCTTGGACTTAAGCAGCGTCCCACCGAAACGAGGGACAAACAGGCTGTTGCAGCGGTCGGTCAGTGTGAACTGATGTTTATTTATGATAAGCTTTTCGGAGAGTATAATCACAACGTGGCGCAGATACTTCTCACGAAATACGCTATTGATACCGATTTTAAAAAGCAGCATGTTATCAATACAATGGAGACTCTGTTAAAGATGGGGATCATTCCGATCGTCAACGAAAACGACACCTGTGCGATCGACGAACTTGAAGGAGAGAATTTTGGCGACAACGACAGCCTTTCGGCAATTGTTGCGGAAATTGCGGGTGCCGATCTTCTGATAATGCTGACCGATATAGACGGATTGTATACGAGCAATCCGAGAAATGATCCCGATGCGGAGAAGCTGGACATAGTTGAAAATATAACCGATGAGATACGGACAATGGCAGGCGGCAGCGGTTCTAACAGAGGAACAGGCGGCATGATAACCAAAATAGTTGCGGCTGAATATGCGACATCTCTCGGGATTGACTGCTGTATCATGAACGGTGAAAATCCGAAAAGACTTTACGATCTTTTCGACGGAAAGAAGATCGGAACGGTTTTCAAGGCTAAAAAGGCATAAAATCACGACTTTTGAATAAGTTAATTCGTTGAGCTACAAAAAACACTATTAAAGTTTTGATCCAACTTTTTCAAAAGTTGGCGGTTTCCAAAGGCAGCGCATTTGGTCGCTGACGCAGCAAATCAGTGTAGAAAATAAACTGCCATCAGCGAAATTAGACTAGGCCTTGTTTGAAAAATAAATCTTGCACAAAAAGCGAAAATCAAGTATCATAAGAACATGGATAAA
>CACYDE010000344.1 GCA_902773045.1 uncultured Ruminococcus sp.
AATATAAATCCCTTTTAAATCTAATCTATGCAATAAAGCCTCTCCATCACAGTTAGGAAAAGACACGCTAATTATTCCATGCATTTGATTAGTCCCGTTGCGTTTATAATTCACGCCAGATTGATCTAAGCAGTGAAAAAATGTTTTTTCCAACATAGTAATGTGTTCTTGAGAACTACTTAATCTATCGCAATTTTCTTTCAAAGCTATAGACATACCTACAATTGCAGCAACGTTTTCCGTTCCAGCTCTCATGTTGTTTTCTTGAGACCCACCACGAAATAATGGTGAAAGTGACACTCCGTTGCGAATGTATAAGAAACCAATGCCTCTTGGACCGTTAAATTTATGAGCAGAAGCAGACAGGAAATCAATTTTTAGTTCATGAACATTTATCTTGATGTGGCCAACTGCCTGAACGGCATCTGTATGGAATAATGCTCCATAAGAATGGGCAATATCGCAAAGCAGTTTTATAGGCTGAGTTGTACCAATTTCATTATTAATGCCAAGTAAATTATTATGCCGACATAATCCATTTTTTGATGGAATAACGGCAGTAGGCAAGGATTTTGTCGGCATAATTTTTCTTACTTCAAGCCTAATGCCTTCAGCTTTTCCTCTTCCGTAAGACTATTCCACTTTTTCTCGGCACACTGATTACCAAGAGTTTTGGTTAATGCTTTTGCTACCATATCAGCATCGGTTTCAGCGTATATTTCGGTTGTTTTTGTATGCTCGTGGCCAAGCAGTAATGCAATCTCCGGCAAAGAGAGCCCCGAACGGTACATCAGCGCTCCGTAAGAGTGCCTGAGAAGATGTGGATGAACGCTTGTTACCTCAGAATCGATCTTCTCGCATTTCAGACTGTATTTCTTTAAAATACGCTGAATATTATCGACTGACATTTTTCTGCGGTCACCATACTTCGTTGTATAAAACAGATAATCCTGCGGGTCATTGTTTTTATGATAAAGTTTGCAATAGTATTGCAGATTTGCAAGGAATTCCTTGTCTGAGATTGGAACGATTCTCGACTTATCACCTTTACCTGTTATTCGTATATAGGGATATTCGCCGTCGAAACAGAAGTCTTTCAGCTTGACAGATACGATTTCACTTAACGTTCTCTGTTACATAATCGAATGTTATCATATCAACCTTTTTTCCGTGCTGAACGGAAAGATAGTTGCGGAAATCATTCAGTGAGGCGCGGTATGTTCCTATTGTTTTCTCGCTTTTCAGTTCTACCCGCATATCATTGATGAAGTCCTTCACATAGATAAAGAAATTACATTTACTGCCTTTATTCTTCGACATAAGCCACCTCCACATTTTCAGTAAGGCGTCTGAGCTTATCACGATATACCGGAAAAAGTCTTTGCGTTAAATGCAGATAATACAGCGTGTACCGAATATTATCGTGTCCCATATATCTGCTGAGATATTCGATACGGTTTGAGAAATCCTCACCTTCTTCAAAGCACCTGCGGATATTCTCAACTGCAAACAGATGACGCAGCCCATGAGGAGTAAACTTCTTGGCATTGGGATCATAAAATGACGTTTTCAGCATGACAGAATCAAATAGATTACCAACGTCGCCGCTGGTAAAACACTTCTTTTCCGGATTTGGCTGAAAGAAGTACTCTCTGTCAGGAAACAGGCTACAGTATTTCTTGTGAAACCGACGGCAGAGCTCAAGCATTTCATCGTTAATGTAAACAGCGCGGTCTTTGTTTCCTTTGCTGTCCATGATGAATAAAATACCATTTTTAAGGTCAACATCTTCACATTTCAGCTCACATGCCTCAGCGGAGCGAAGCCCGCAGCAATACATCAATCTGAGTAATACAGGAAAGATGATTACTCGATACGGCACCGTGCTTGTAGGTAAAATTGTTGTATCGACTTTTTCAAAAAACTCTTGGAGCTGTTCTTCCGTAAAAAGACGAGGCTCAGGGCTTTTGGGGTGTGGAATTGAATAGAGCGGGATATATGCGGGTTTTCCAATCATTCGCTGATACTTTCCGAGATGCTTCATTGTCTGCACTCTGCGTGACATATGAGACTGCGAGTCAGACTCCGTATTATGTATCCAGCTTTCGGCAATTTCCCTCGTAAGAATAGCATCATCGCAGTACTTTTCGTAACAATACGAATCGAAGCTGTTAAGAAAACCGTTGAGATAAAGCACTTTCAAACCGGAATCATGAAGTGTTTGGAGCATATTATCAATATCTTCCGCAAAGTTGCTCTTGTACATCACAAATCCCTCCCAGCGTAGGGTATCTGTGAAAGACCTATGCTGCATTTACGCATATTTTCTTCATCTGTAGTAAGGTAATGCTGAACAGCGCTCTCGGAAACATGACCGAGAATAGTTGAAATTGTATTTAGAGGAACTCCGCTCCGAAGCATTCTTGAAGCACCGGTACGACGAAGTATATGCAATCCGTCTTTAGGAATTTTATCAAACACCTCAGTACCTTCTGCGCGCCTGCGAAACTTAATATGACCGCGTTGAATTTTTTGCGCCGGACCGACTGCTGTTATGAAGACGTACTCGCTGTCGCAGGATCTGCGTTCATGCAGAATATAATCAAGGATAGCGTTTTGAGTTTCAACATCCATAGGTAATTCAAGCGGTGCTCCTGTCTTCTCCTGAATAATTGACAGCATTCCGGTTTCCCAGTTGATATTACTAAACTTGATATTTCTAATGTCACACGATCTGAGGCAAAGGTGAAGAGCAAGCAAAATCATTGCTTTATCACGCTTATCGATAATATACTCAGGTCTGTCGTTCAAAATTTCAGTATCGACATCCTTGTCTACGGTTGTAACGATTCTACCGCATTTTACACGGTAACTCGGTATCGCATTAATGAGCAATGAAATATCAAGCGAATATACTTCATGCAGAAAACGCAAAAATCTTCTGATGACAGAGCATTCAGTCTGCAATGAACGAAAACTAAAGCGGCTACATTTGTCCGAAATAAAATAATCTGCAATCAGTTTGTTGGTAACCTTTACAACTTCGTAAACGTTATTGTTTTCAAGATATAAGAGAAACTCTCTGGCTCTCGATGAATAACTTCTTGCTGTACCTTTTCTGTAACCGTTATCTTCAAGATGTTTTCTGTATTTCACAACGAGATTGCAATAGTTTTCGCTGTGCGGCATTGGCATAGAAACGCTGTTGTAATGTGTCCAGCAATCAAGACTTCCTTTTGATTGCTTGTCGATTAGAATCACGAGCCTTCTAAATGCGATCCAGTACATATATGAATAACTGAGGGTACAGGGAGGATCGTGTTCCATAGAGTCAATCCAATCCAAACATCGTTTGGATTCAAACGGTGTGTCATGCTCTCTCAGAAATACTACAAGTTTATCCACGAAATCCGTCCTTTTATCAATCAGGATTCCCTTTGTAGTTCCGAGAGAAATGATTTTGTTGTAGGTTTCGCCTGCAAGAGAGCGAAACTGCTTTTCGTCAAAGCTCATACTCGGACAGTCCTTTCAAAAATGATTTGGCGTTTGCCAATTTGATTATATCATTTTCCTTGAAGGTTCTGTCCGCAATGCACAAATTATTATACCGACAAAAACTATTGTCAAAGGAGGTGATTACTCCGTTTTTATCAATTTTATCAGTATAACTTTTTACTTGGCATTAAAAATGAATATGGCTGTGATGGATTTCCGTATTCTTCAAGCAGGAATGGTTTCATCGCCTCGAAGGCGGACAAGCTTAATTTTGTTG
>CACYDE010000345.1 GCA_902773045.1 uncultured Ruminococcus sp.
GCGTATGTCGAGGACGACAACGCAGCTATGCGCTTACCGGGGCGTCGAACTTGTCTGGATATTTGTTTGGTTTGCTATAGTATAAAAGGATTTTCTCAACTCAATCGAAATCTACTACTCTATTTTAAGATATTTTGATAAAAATTACAATACACTTAGGTATATAAAATTAAATTTATCAGAATTCACAAAAAAGGCGGTCAATTTTTTTATATGTTATGTTGTGTAATATTCAAATACATGATAGAATTATGACCCTTTTCAAAGAGCGCTGCGGGAATTTAATAACTTATATCGAGAATACAACGGCTGCTACAATTTTCTATATTAAATTTGTATTATTTATTTTTAAGAATATTATATTTAAATAATACTTGACTGATTTTTGATAGAAGATTTTCCACATTGAAACAATTAAATGTGGAAAACTTTTCCGAAAAAATCTCTTTATTATTTAAAAATAAAAAATAAGGCAGGATATCTGTCAACCGCCCTTAAGGGGCATTATCGGGTATATCGCTGCCTTTTTTAAGTTTTTACTTATGATATAGCTTATCCGATTCGTATTCCGGTTCACATGTCAGATCGACTCCGAGTTTTCGGAATATATCCATATCCTCGTGTGAAAGAATAACGGTGGAATGAACCTGAGTTCCTTTAAGTCTTGAAACCTGTTCCAAAGCTTTCTTTGCGTTATCGTCGGTTTCCGCGCTGACCGCCAAAGCGATCAGTACTTCGTCAACATGCATTCTCGGGTTCTGATTTTTCATTACCTTGGTTTTCAAATTCTGGATCGCCTCAATGACTTCCTTTGAAAGAAGGAGAACGCTGTCGTCTATCCCGGCAAGAATTTTAAGCGCATTAAGCATCATCGAGCAGACCGCTCCGAGAAGCTCGGTCGTTTTTCCGGTCACCATCGTTCCGTCGTTAAGTTCCATTCCGGCAACCGGATCTTCGAATTTTTCGGAAAACTTATTGACCATCTCGGCAACCTTTCTGTCGTCCTTTGAAAGTCCCATTCGATTCAAAAGCATTTCTATTTTCTTCACTTCTTCCACAGCGGTTCCCGTCTGTTTGTTTTTCAGAAGCGCGGAGTAATAACGTCTGATGATCTCCTGCTTTGAAGCCTCGCTGACTGTTTCATCGTCCGTTATCGCAAAACCAACCATATTGACGCCCATATCCGTCGGTGACTTGTAGGGCGATTCACCGGAGATCTTTTCGAAAATAGCGTTTAGAACCGGGAAGACTTCAACGTCACGGTTGTAATTGACCGTTGTTTCACCGTAAGCCTGAAGATGCCACGGGTCGATCATATTAACGTCGTTAAGATCTGCCGTTGCTGCTTCATAAGCAAGATTCACCGGGTGCATAAGCGGAATACTCCAGACAGGGAATGTTTCGTATTTTGCGTAACCGGCTTTTATTCCCCTTTTGTTGTCATGATAAAGCTGAGAAAGACACGTTGCCATCTTTCCGCTTCCCGGACCGGGAGCGGTCACAACGATCAGCGAACGCGATGTTTCGATATATTCATTTTTTCCGAAGCCTTCTTCACTCACGATAAACTGAGGATTGGACGGATAACCTGCTATCGGGTAGTGAAGATAAACCTTGATACCGAGATTTTCAAGTCTTGCTTTAAATTTATCCGCCGACGGCTGAGAATTATATTGTGTTATAACTACCGACCCGACATAAAGTCCGATCTCGGTGAGTTTGTCGATCAGACGAAGAATATCCATATCGTAAGTTATGCCGATATCGCTTCTCATTTTATTCTGTTCGATCGCTGCGGCATTGATCGCAAAAATTATTTCCGTCTGTTCCTTAAGCTTCAAAAGCATTCTGACTTTACTGTCGGGTTCAAATCCCGGAAGAACTCTTGACGCGTGGAAATCGTCAAAAAGCTTTCCCCCGAACTCCATGTAGAGCTTTCCGCCGAAGCCGTCTATTCTTTCTCTGATCTTTTCGGATTGAAGCTTCAAATATTTGTCATTGTCAAAACCTATTTTGTTCATACTCTCTCTCTCTTTTTCTTTTTTGAATTTTTTAAAAAAATCTAAAGTAAAATTATTTTTTCCAAAGCCTTTTTAAAAGGACACTTGACTTCAAGTTGCGGATAGTGATAAATAATGAAAATACACACTTGAAGATTCTTTAAAATTTCCTATAAATCTACAAAATCGACTCTTTAATTATAACATAATTTCAAACCTCAAATCAACGAAAAAGAATAAGTGTAAACTAATTGTAATTTGTCATTTAAGGAACTGTCAGAAAATAAGCCGTGCAATTTAGACGCAGGATAATTTGTTCTGTGATAGGCACAATGCCGCAGGAATACTGACGTATTTCAAGGCATTGTAACAACGCATAGGACGAATTAGAAAAATATAAATGCACACATTATTTTCTGACAGTGACTAAGAACCATTGGGGAATACTTACGTATTTATTTATCTATTCACCAGTTTCCAAGTTCAATGAACAGCAGAAGTACGCATCAACGAGGCTAAAGGAAATAAAGTGACATTTTTTGAAGAAGTATGA
>CACYDE010000346.1 GCA_902773045.1 uncultured Ruminococcus sp.
AATTAGACAAGCAGAAATGAAAAGTTATTTATAAACAGTTCCTTAGGCATAAGCCCGTGAATGTCCTGTTCTTGCTGATTTCGATCTCCGAGTCAAATCCTCCCGCTCTTGTCTTGTTTCGGCGATATGCAATAACAACGTCCGCAAGATTTGTGATGTTCGCCGTACCGCTGACTTGATCGTTCGTGTCAGAAGCCGCCTGCTTACGCTCGTGAGCTACCATAAGGACGGTACAGCCCGTCCGCTTGGTGAGTGATTTCACCTTATTCACGGTCGCTGTCTGCGCCGTGTAGTAATCCTTGCCGCCGCTCTCGACTATCGTCATCAGATTATCAATACAAGCAAAGCTGATTCGCAAAAGTCTTATGGGGGTTTTTGTTCACTTAATGTACTCACTCAAATCAGTAAATAGGCTAAGACTTTATATTGTCAATAATTCTGTTCCGAAAACTGTAGACAGTATTGAATAGGCGCACAAAAAAGAAGGAGCTGCCGCAAATAAACCTGCGGCGGTTCCTTCAATACTTTTTCGATCAAAACGATCAGTTTAACTTTGTTAAGTCTGACAAATCATAATCCTGCGGGTTTTCTACAACATTGTCGATAGTTCCGCCATTTTGAATAAGCGTCGCCGATTTGTACGCTGTTTCCGGATCATAATCACCTTGCTTTCTGCTGTTTTTTTCTGTTTCCAATATCAGTTTGGTGATGTTTCCGTCATCAACGATGATCGTACCGGCGTTGAGCGATCCTGCGCCGTTGCTTGCGTTAACAAAAATCGAACCGTACGAACCACCGTTTACTGTCAGTGTGCGTCCGTCACCTGCCCATACGTCCGCCCAGGAATACCTTCCTCCGTCGCTGACAGATTGGTAACTACCGTTTACTGTGCAGTTGGTGAGCTTAGCAGGACCGCCGCCGTAGAACATAATGGGCCAAGGCGCGTCATATTCATCTGCGTGTGATACTACCGTTACGTCGGTCAATTCGGCAGTTCCCGAGTTACTACGAACAGCCACTGTTCCGTTGCCTACATCCAATGTAACGTTGACCATCTTTATATCGTCGGCATAGAAACATACAGTTGTATCGGCTGTTATCGTATGACCGTTACCGTCAAAAATCAGTTTCTTGCCCGTTCCCTGAGTCCGGATCCAACCATCGCTAACCGTAATATCATCGGTCAGTGAAATGTTAACGGTAGCTCCGGCGGGAGCGCTGTTGATCGCGTTTTGGATGTCTTTTACACTTGCTGCTTTGACAGGCACCTGCGTATAAGCCTTGACGGCTGCTTCCTGCTCTGTCGGAGCAGTCGTTTCGTTATTGGCGTCCGTCGGATCGGTAAACGGTCTTGCCTGAATTGCAAAACCTTCAAACGATAAAGCAACGTCTGTTCGAAGATCGCCGTTTTCATCAAGCAGATCTTTGTTGACAAGTGACTTGTCATAAGAAACCTTATTGTCTTTCAGGATATAAAAGTCCTGAGATTTTGCATTTCCTTCATCATCAATATCGGCTGCGACCTTTCTGTAATATACATCGCTATAGCCTTCAAGCTTTGTCCAGCCTTCGGCGATCGTGTACTTAACAAGACCGTATGTTTTGTCCGTTACCTTTACATAGAGGAAAGAGTCAAGACTGTTTGTGATCGTGAGTTTCGGGTCTTTATCCTGTTCCGTTCCCGGAATGATATCATATTCCACGGGGGTCTCGGAGATCTCGACCTTTACTTCTTCGGTTTTGAACTCGTTTTTCACGGTCTCCGTCTGAGATTGGAGATAAGCGAACGTTCCTCCGCCCACGACCATCGTTGCTGCCATGGCTCCTGCAATAGCTGTTAACATGAGTTTTTTCTTTTTGCTTGTAATCGACATTAAAAATTACCTCCTATTTTTTTTGAAAATACATATAACAAGGCAGGCTGCCGCATTGAGCAGCGCGAGCCAAAATATATCACGGTTGCCTGTCCTCGGTTGTGAAACGCCCTTGGACGAGTCATGGGAAGATTCCTGTTTCGGGGGATAAGAACTTTGGGGTGATTCGGGAGTTTCGTATGGATCGTAAGTCTCGATCCGATCCGGAATCTCGGGGTTCTCGGGGTTCTCGGGGTTCTCGGAGGTTTCCGGAGTCTCCGATGAATTTGGATCTTTGTATACAAATTCGTTGATGTTTACGGCTGAAACAGAACTTATGTAAGCGAGCGTCGTGTGATATGACGGTACGTTTAAACTATAAAAAACAGAAAAAACAATGATCGGACAAATCAGAAAAAATAACCTTAATCGTTTTTTCAAATCAATATCACTCCCTTATTCGCCTGATTGCACGCAGGAAAAAATCACTTTATATCAACATCGTTAAGAGTTCCGTCAAATCCGAACTGAGCGGCTGCCTGACTTACAGCGACATCCTTACCGATCGCTTCCGACTGGATAGCAAAAGTCCGGGTCTTGATGAACTGCTTGCTCGATACTTCCTTAAGCTCGGCAAGTTTTTCACTTGTAAGATCATCGGAAACCTTTACTTTAGTGAACAGCGGTTCAAGAACAACATCTTCATGGGATTCCGAAGCGTCTACTATTTTGCTGTAAGCATAAAGAGTTTTTCCGTCTTTTTCGGAGACTTTCAGCCACTTGGCGGAGTCGATATTCAAAATGAATACATCTGCGTTTTTGTTTTCAAGGCAGACAAAAACGTAACAGGAAATACTCCCCTTCAGAACAGTCGGAGTAGGATCTTTATCGAGTTCCGATCCGGCAACGAACTTATAGCTGTTTTCCGTAACTCTGTCTCCGTCTGTCTGTTTTCCGTCTTCGTCAACAGGTGATTCGTCCATTGCTATTCTTATTTCTCCGCCTTCAAAAGTGTTGACTACTTCGTCGCTTTGGGAAGAAAGCCACGCAAGCGGAAACAGCTGCGCTGATCAGCGCGCCCAAAAAAACATACTTGACTTTTTTCAATTTGATTACCTCCAATAAAAAATAATAAAAATATAACCTATCCGGATAAGCTATCGAAATTGGCTTCACAATTTATCATCTGCTTCGTCGGTTTTGTTTGATCGCTTTTTCTTGACCATTTCATCGGAAACAAACATCCCCACAACAAGACAGGCAATGATGGCGATTACAACAGGTCTGTTTTTTACGGAAGTGATCTTTTCAAATAAACCTCCGATTTTGGGTATTTTGAATCTTACTTTCCCGACAACATTATCCCACATGACAGGGGCGTCGGCGGTATTATTAGCGTCGCCTTTTGTAATAAATGTACGGGAAGCGCTGTTCACCTCCCGAACTCTGTGGGTCGCCAAAACACCGTTTTCATTCAGAACAAAAGTTATGATATCACCCTGAGATATTTCTTCCGGGTCGACCCTCTGAACGAAGATCAAACTGTTTACGGGTAATTCGGGCTGCATACTTCCTGTTTCGACGTTCAGCAGAGTAAATCCCGAGATCATCAATCCCACCATAGAAACAGAAATAATGATAAATGTTGTGAGAAAAAATGAAAAAAAGAAATTTCCGATCAATTCAACTCTTTCCTTTTTTTCCTCGCTTGACTTTTTATTTTCCATAAACTCCTCTGATGATAATACAAATACATCCAATTTATTCGACTTTGATCTGTGTCATAATTCAATTGTGGAATAAACTATTGGAACAGAAATTTGTACTACAAAATCTAATATTTAATATATTATAACGTATTATAGCATTGTTCATATAAAAAATCAAGGGTTTGTTAAAAAAATAATTAAAAATGTAAAAATAAAATGATTAAAAAATGATTTTTTAAGTAAATACGGCAGGGAAGTAAAAAACTGCTATAAACTGAATAAGTGTGAAAAAATAGGGGGAAGAACAAGCTGAAAACCCAATTAGCCGAACTCTGTTTAAATTTTCGCGATCAATGTTTCCTCGATCATTGTCACAGCGAGTAAAAAGGTTTTTACAAATATATTACAAATCCTTAACTATAATTCTCTAAACGAAATATATATTTCCCGAAATTTGATATAATTAACTGTAAGTGTAATTGAAACCGAATTTACATGAACCGTATATAAAAAATGTAATAATGTTTGTATTTTTTTAGTTACAAATATTATTGCTTTGCCATATTTTGGGGATATTATCAGCTTAAGAAAATGCTTGCTTTTAAAAAAATAAATAACCTATCAAATTTAAGCCGATGACTTTTCCGTATTTTTGAGGAGGACTGACCGTTGAGAATCAGACGAAAACCGTGGGCAAGACCCGAGCTTGCCGTTTGTCCTTTTTTTGTGGACGATCCGACGGCGAAGAGGGGAAAATGGAGATCACAGTTCAAAAGAGAACAGCCGATGTGCCTTGAATTAGGATGTGGGAAAGGCGGATTCGCCGCGAAGATCGCTCTTGAAAACCCCGGGATCAATTTTCTTGCCGTTGATATAAAAAGCGATATGCTGGGCGTCGCAAGAAGAAACGTCGTGAAACTCTTTGAAGAAAACGACCGTGAGGTGGACAACCTTATCCTCGCCGCGTTTAACGTCGAACACATCGAGGAAATGCTTTCCGAAAAGGACGAGGTCGAGAGGATCTACATCAATTTCTGCAACCCTTGGCCGCGCGGAAAGCACAACAAGCGTCGGCTGACGTTTCCGCTGAAGCTTGAAAAATACAAGAATTTCCTCAAAGACGGGGGAGAGATACGCTTCAAAACGGACGATCTTCCGCTTTTTGAAGACAGTCTCGGATATTTCGAGCAGACAGGCTACGAGATAGTTTTCAAAACGAACGATCTTCACAACAGCGGCGTGAAGGATAATATTCAGACCGAGCATGAGATAATGTTCAGCGAAGAGGGGATCAAGATAAACTATTGCACCGCGGTGCTTCACAAAAATCGATCGTGAGATCGTTTCATTCGGATATAGAATTACAAGTACAGTGACAGGAGGACGATGGATAATGAAGAAGATATTGGTTTGTGAGGATGAAGCAACGATCCGCGATTTCGTTGTTATCAATCTCACAAGAGGGGGATATGACGTCGTTGAGGCGGAAAACGGAGACGAGGCGCTCGAAAAATACGATGAATATAACGGCGATCTTGACGTTGCGATCCTTGACGTTATGATGCCGGGAGAGAAAGACGGATTCGCCGTCTGCAAGGAGCTTCGCGCAAGAAACGGCGGTATCGGGATAATAATGCTCACCGCGAGGACTCAGGAAATGGACAAAGTCACGGGGCTTATGCTGGGAGCCGACGATTACGTCACAAAGCCTTTCAGCCCGTCGGAGCTTGTCGCAAGAGTCGACGCGCTCTACAGACGTGTTTCTCTGGCAAAAGCAAACATCGAAAGCAATTTCAAAGAGGAGATCAAATCGGGAGATTTCGTTCTGAACCTCAGAAACAGAGCATTGATGAAAAACGGAAAGGTCATTGACCTGACTCAGGTCGAATTTCAGATCATGGAATATTTCTTCTCAAATCCGGGAATGGCGCTTGACAGAACGAATATCCTCAATCATGTTTGGGGAACGGCGTATGTCGGAGAAGAAAAGATCGTTGACGTTAACATCAGACGTCTGAGAATGAAAGTCGAGGACGAGCCGTCGAACCCGAAATATATAGTTACTGTCTGGGGCTTGGGCTATAAATGGGACGCATAATTTAAGAAAAAAGAGTAGGTCGGAGCAAGCGAATGGGTTCGGGGGTCGGCACGCGCCGACAGGCGAATACGCGCACCAACTTTGATTATGAACATAACATTTCGCCCGCGCCCAAAGTTGTCCCTAACAACGGTTATAG
>CACYDE010000347.1 GCA_902773045.1 uncultured Ruminococcus sp.
AGTCAAGCCGCAAGGCGCAGGCTGATTGGATTGTGCTGCAAATGCCCTTGGGGTACCGTCAGGCGGGCGTTCGCGGTGTTGCCTTAAGTAAAGGAGGATATTATGGAATTTTTGTTTTTTGTTTTTGTGATCGTATTTATTATTGTTGTTGTAAGAATGAGTAACAAAATTGATCATCTCAACCGGCAGATAAAGTTCCTCGATCAAAAAATTTCCGATCTGCAAAACAAAGCTGTCTACAATTATAACCGTATAAATTCGGTCGAAAAAAATTTATACGGCAATAAAAATACTCCTCCCGAATCGGAAGATCTCACCGAAAATGACAAGAACGTTTCCGCTCCTCCTGTGAAGGCTCAAACGGAGGTCAATCCTTATCGTACCTCTCCCCCGTCATATCCATCGGTTTCCAAAGTTCCGTCTGCAACAGGATCTTCTTCCGTGAACCGGAACAACATTCCGAATGAGATCAAAAAAAATCCGCCTGTGAACGTTCAGCCTCCCGTTGGAAACGTCACGGCTGCTCGGGTTCAGCCTGCGGTTCAAAGTCAGCCTGTTATGAACGCTGCTCCGCAGAGTGAGAATATCGGAATAAACAACCGTCCTCGGAATAATGACGTTTCGGTGCGAAATGTTCCGCGGAAAGAAAACGGTTCGAATGAAAAGCCGCAGATCAGGTCTTTCGAGAATTGGCTTGGAACAAGACTTTTCAATGTTGCGGCTTCTTTGATGATATTCATAGGATTGATCCTGTTCTGCACTCTCGGATACGAATATATCACGGACGGAATGAAAATTGCAGCAATGTTCATAGTCAGCTGCGGTTTCATCGGACTCGGCGCATTTTTTACGAGGAAAAACAAATCCATCTTTTCGCTCGGACTGACGGGCTGCGGATTCGGAGCTTTCTTCATTTCGGTTCTTCTTTCTCATATCTATTTTCATGCGTTCACGGACGCAGTGTCTTTCGCGCTTCTTCTTGTATGGGCTGTTTTTGCGCTTCTTATGTCAAAGAAGCTTGATTCGGTAATGCTCAGCGTTACGGCTCACATGGGAACTGCCGTGGCAATATGCTTTGCCTTTTCATACGTATTTACAAACGGAAAGATAATACTCCCGGTCGTATATCAGTTTGCGGCGCTCGCGGTGATTATATTGGGTAATATGTTCTGCTGCAAAAAGACGTATCGTTTCGGCTTGTTTATGTCTATAATACTTCTCGTGTATACGTCTGTCGTGATGACTTCTGCATTTTCTTCAAAAACGGTAATGCCCGCAGAAATATCCGTGTTGTCTGCTGCCGTGATCTTCGGAGTTCAGCTTTTTGCGGAGTCGTTTGTTTCCTATCTTATTTCAATTTCAACGGCTCACCTTGAATCCGAAAAAGCCGTTTCGGAAGAAATTTTGTGTGCTCTTCATATCTTTAACAAGTTTGTCTGGTCGGTCGGCGTTATTGTTTCGGCAGGCCTTATGACTTATTTTGCTTTGAGAAACACCGTCGGGATCACGAGTTTGACTTATCCGACCTTTGCTGTATGTGCAGTTTCGGTAATTCATCTCTTCGTGACTTTGGTCATGACGGAAAAACTTAATTTCAGCGAAAGAATTTCCAAAATTTCGATTTGGTTTGTTTCCGTGATAGTAATGCTTTCTTTGTTCGTTCAAAGCGTTGACAGAACTGTTCTTCACGGCGTTTCGTGCCTTTTCATTTATGTCGGCATTATCATGCTGATAATACGTTATACCAAGACGAAAAAACTTAACCATCTTGTTTCTTTCCTGATAGGCTGCGACATGTTTTTTATGTGCGCTTACGGATATTTTGCGGTTGAAAACGTTGTTGTCAGCATATCGTATATGATGGTTATCGCGCTGATGGTTCTTCTCCATTGGTATTCTCAAAGCGGCGAGAGTAAGCAAAGGCGTTTCATGATCTTCAAGATCACCGAATATCTCTGGTTCAGTGCGTCTGTTATTCCGATCAATGTCAGCGAGTTCAGCGAGATCTCTCTTCCGCTGATCCTGAGTGAATTCGCATTGATAAATATTATTGCGTATCTGTGCAGGTATGCGGGAGAAAACGAGCCTGAACTTAAGCTTGTCGTGAGAATAGAATCAATCGCGGCATTGTGTGTAAATATAATGTTTGTTGCGGCGTATCCGGACAATGTTCTCGGAGATGTCGCCGCGATAAAAATAATATTCGTAATTCTCACCGCGGTGCTGACAGCGCTTTATTTCCATGAGTTCATGAGATCGCCGAAAACACTCGTTCAGGTCGCTTCATCGGTTTTGCTGTCCGGATTTGTTTCGGCTGCGTATATCGGTTTTACTCCCGTTATCACCAATGATTATATCAACATACTCATCGGCAGTCCCGATCTTATTCCGTTTTGCTTCATAGCTTCCGCCGCTCTTGTTGTGATCTTCCGAAGAAGCGGAAATCATGAACTGGTCGGATTTATCTGGGGATTTCTCGGGATAGATATGGTTTACAAGATCGTTTACGGCTATTCATCTTTTATATATCAATATGACAAGACTCGCGGAGTGGACGCCGCTCAGGCATTCGCAGGAGTAATGTGTGTTGTCAACGTTGTTATCATATCTGTTTTGATTTATAGCATTTGGAAATATGAAGTCCCAAAGAGAAAAAATCGCGCTGTCATACCCGTGAAGATCGTCGGATATTTTTGGGTAAATATTTCAATGGCAGTTATTTCGCTTGCACTCTCCCCTTCGTATATTTGGGGCGATGTTCCGTTTGCTGTTCTTACTGCAATAAATATTGCAGTATATATTTCAAAATATCACGTATGTGAAAACCGATTTGTTAAGAATACGATCAGGATCGGTTCGTCTGTTGTTATATATCTCTCAATCATTGCTATGGCTCATCACATTATAAATAACGAAGAGCTTATTGTGGTTTGCTACTCGACACGTTTTATTCTGATACTTCTGTCGGTAGGACTTTATTATCTTGTTTCAAGAGAACTCATTAAGATGAGATCGCCGCTGATCCATTCGGCGATAGGTCTTACGGGAACACTGATAGTTAATTCCTCATGTGAAGGTTTGTCCGATATTTTTAACATCGCATATATATTCAGTATCGTGACGATGATAACGGCTTTGATCTGCATAGTTGTCGGATTTGCGATAAAGTCGAAGGGATTGAGAATTTATGGTCTGATCGTTATTATGCTTTGCGTAATAAAGCTTGTAACGTTTGATATCAGCGGCGCCGATTCGATTTCGAGAGTTGTTGCTTTTATTGTCGGAGGTATAGTTTGCTTTGTTATCAGCGGAATTTATAATATGTTTGAAAACAGGCTTATCAGAGAGGAAAGCGGTGGATCGGTCAAAAAATAGAACCGGCGGCTTAACTCGTAAAAACAATATTAAAGTTTTGATCCAACTTTTTCAAAAGGTGGCGGTTTCCAAAGGCAGAGCCTTTGGTCGCTGACGCAGCAAATC
>CACYDE010000348.1 GCA_902773045.1 uncultured Ruminococcus sp.
ATATGCCAGTATTCCTGCGGTGCTTTTATGCACTCTGACGAAAAAATCTACTGCGCATCTTTGGCACTGCCTCTGTGCGGTATTGCCTTGACCCTAAATCAGTCTTGACTTAAAGATCCGATAGTAGTATTCTTATTATCGGTAAATACTTTAATTCGATATTTCCAAATGATGAGCTGAAAGGATATGGATTAATGATCAAAATTGATTTAATAACAGGTTTTTTGGGTTCGGGGAAAACTACTTTTCTAAAAAAATATGCCGAGTATTTTTTGAGTCAAGGTTTAAAAATAGGGATACTTGAAAATGATTTTGGCGCGGTAAATGTCGACATGATGCTGCTTCAGGAGCTTCAAGGGGAGAACTGCACCGTTGAGACAGTTGCGGGAGCATGTGATGCGGATTGTCACAGACGAAGATTTAAAACAAAGCTTATCGCAATGGGAATGAGTGGTTATGACCGTGTTCTGATCGAGCCTTCGGGAATTTTTGATGTTGATGAATTTTTTGATGTTCTGTATGAAGAACCTCTCGACAGATGGTACGAACCGGGAAGCGTAATAGCTATCGTAGACTCGATGCTCGAAAAGGAGCTTTCCGAACAGTCGGAGTATCTTCTTGCTTCCCAGACTGCCAACGCAGGAATATTAGTGTTCAGCAAGGTTCAGAATGCGAACGAGGAAAATATAGCTGAAACATTGGATCACATCAATCGCTCGCTGGAAAAATTCCGATGCAAGCGTCGTTTCGGAAACAATACGCTTAGAAAAAACTGGAATGATCTTGATGACGATGATTTCAGAAAAATCTCCGAATCGGGATATGTTTCCGAAAATTATGTGAAGGCTTTCAGTGAAGATAACGGCTATAGTTCATACTATTATATGAATGTAAAAATGACTGCCGAAGAACTTAAACTCAACACAAAGAAAATTTTTGATTCATGTGACGGAGTTTTTCGCATCAAGGGGTTTATTCTTGACGGAGATAGATGGTTTGAGATCAATGCCACTCGTGAGAATATTGAGTTGGATCCCATTGAGAACGGTCAGGAAATAATTATTGTTATCGGTGAAAACATGGAGAAGAATAAGATAGACTCATTTTTAACATCCGATTAATGATATTCTGTCTTTTCCGTTTCTTGCGGTCCTTTTTTGGTTTGACATTAACAAAATTCTATGGTATAAATATAATATATATGGAAATACGGCTAAATTAAGGCAATACCGCGCAGAGGCAGTGCCAAAGATGCGCAGTAGATTTTTTCGGCAGAGTGCATAAAACGACCGCAGGAATACTGACGTATTTCAAGGGAGTTTTGTGTACTATGACGGAAAAAATCAAGCAGATTTGGTGCTGAGCCGCAAGGCGGTCTTTGTGCGGTGTTGCCTTCAATTCATCGCCGATCAATTGAAAGGACGTTAAAAATGGGGTCAAAAAAAGATGAGATTCAAAAATCAAAATTAAAAGATCGTTTTACAAAACAAAATGTATTAAGCAGTTTGACGGTTTGTCTCGCGTTGAGTTTGACGGTTGGACTCTTTTCTCCGTTTGAGATATTTTTATCGAGCCAAAGCGATTTTTTGATAGGTTATCAGACATTTCTTGTTGCAATGATACCCTTTTCTCTTGCAATGTTTGTTGTTTTGGAATTGTTTCTATTGGCGATGCTTATTATAAATGAAAATATTTTCAGAACGCTGAGAGATTTTCTTCTGGGACTTCTCCTTACTATGTATATTCAAATGCTTTTTTTCAACAGAAGAATGGGTCTCATTGCCGGATATGAAGTGGAATACCAAGAGCCTACGCCTTTTAATATTCTGAATTTGTTGTTCTTTTTTATATCGCTGTTTATTCCTGTATTTATTTGGCGGGCAAAAATTGATTACCCCAAGATAAATTTTTTGAAAAAATTTAATGATAAAATGATATCCGCGATCTCGCTTGTCCTTATTGTCATGCAGCTGACCGGAAGCGTCGGAATGGTTCTTTCGGGAGGTCTGGATGAGATCGACTCGAAAAGCCAGTTAAAGATCCAGTCTTATGAAAGTGCAATGAAGCTTTCAAAAGATGGAAATGTTGTTGTCTTTCTTACTGACAAACTCGACGGTATATGGATGGATGATGTTATAGACAAATATCCCGAAGTGAATGATATGTTTGAGGGTTTCATTTATTATCGTAATAATATTTCAAAATACACCGGAACATTTCCTTCCGTTCCCGAGATGCTGACAAACTATGAGTTTAAGTATCAACCGATAGGAGATTATCTTGAACAGGCATGGGAAAACGAAAACCTTTTGAAGACGCTTAAAAATAACGGTTACAGAGTGAATCTTCTCGCTGATGCGCCTTCAACGTTCAAGTATATAGATTATGTAAAGGATTATATTGACACATACGATGAATTGGATTCGGGATATAAATTCAACTACATAGGCCATGGCGGAATCGTTCCGACTATGATCGAAATGTCGCTTATCAAACTGTGTCCTTATTTTATTAAGGCTGTGGTATCCTATGAATTCAGTTCATGGAATTCGGATATGTTTTTTGTGTTCGATGAAAGCAATCCGACGAGAATGAAGGGGAAGGTTTCTCCGGAATCCGATCTGGATTTTTATAATTATCTCAGGAATTTCGGTCTCAATACTCAGGGAGGCGAAAAAACTTTTTCTTTCATTCACCTGAACGCTTCTCATGACGACTCCGAAAAAATAGCTGCATTATATTCAGGATTTGATGTAGAAAATTCAAGTGCTGATGTTATTGAAACTACCAGAGGATGTGTTGAAATTTTAAATGAATATTTTGCTCAGATGAAAGAGCTTGGGATCTATGACAGTTCAACGATCATAATTTTAGGTGATCATGGACGACAAGTAGGAACGGGTGAAAACGTTGATGATTCTATCACAACTACCTTGCTTATTAAAGAGGTGAATTCCAAGAATGAGCCGTTGAAGATCGACAGTGAAATTCCGCTTTCGAATGAGTATTTTTATTCAAGTATATTGGAGTACTGCGGTTTGGATCACAGCGATTCGGGAGTATCTTACAACGATGTTATAGGAGGAAATATTCCTGACGAACGTATCATGACTGTCCAAAGGTACAGAACATCTCGTGCGAGTCCGAGTCTTGTTAACTATTTCAGAATTGTCGGTGACGCAAGAGATTTCAATAATTGGGAATACATAGAACCGAATTGATCGTATTTTTATTGCGTATAATAAACCATGAATTTTTGAAAAAGCGAAACACCCGAGATCACTGAATTCAATGTGGTCTCGAGTGCTTTATTTTGATATCTCTGAACGTCTGCTGTCGCGAACGCTTAAAGCTTATCTTATACTTTTCTGAGGTATCACGGATAACGGATATGATATTTAAGGCAACACCGCATAAATCCAAAATAAAACCAACGGCGTAAAGAAAAGCACCCGACCAAACGGCCGAGTGCTCAGAGAATACC
>CACYDE010000349.1 GCA_902773045.1 uncultured Ruminococcus sp.
ATATGCCAGTATTCCTGCGGTGCTTTTATGCACTCTGACGAAAAAATCTACTGCGCATCTTTGGCACTGCCTCTGTGCGGTATTGCCCAAACTCGTTATCGGTCAGAACGGCAAGGAAAAATGTCGTGATGTTCTTATAATCGTCCGTCACATTTTCAAGCATATACAGATAATCGGGGCGAAGAAAAAAGCCCGTGACTGTGTATTTTTTTCTGTTGACCGTAATTTTATCTCCGATATCAACGCCGTTCTCGACAGCATAACCCGCGGATATCATGGTTTCGTTATCCGACTTCGGCGCCGCACCCTCGATCAGCTCACAAAGATCAATGTCTTTATTTGCGCGAAATACACGAACATGTGTGCCGTCGCTTTCCTCCGTATTTACATAAAGCTCCTTTTCAAGCTGCACGTCATGATCTTTTTCAAGCTTCGCAATGTTGTCAGATTCAAGCGGCAGCATTGTTGTAAAGCTTGCGTCTTCACGGTGATTTCTCGCGAAAAAATTATCTCCGTAATTTTTTATCCCCGTGCCGGCAATATAGAAAAGATAGAACATCAAAAGAGCCACCATCGTAAGCAGCGACGCGGAAACATAAAACTAAAGATTTGAGCGAAAGCTCCTCAGGTATCTTTTATTTATCGTCATATCGCACCTCCGTTAAAGATCAAGCTCGGCGGCACGTTTTTTGCTTGTGTTTTCTTTGATCTTGGCGATCTTTCCGTCACGAATTTTGATGACACTGTCAGCCATATCGGCTATCGCCTCGTTGTGCGTAATTATAATGATAGTCGTTCCGTAGGTTTGATTGATCTTCTCGATAAATTTCAGCACGGCAAGCGACGATTTTGTATCAAGAGCGCCTGTAAGCTCATCGCAGAGCAAAAGCTTTGGATTTTTTATCATAGCCCGTCCGATCGCAACGCGCTGCTGCTGACCGCCCGAAAGCTCCTTCGGAAAACGTCTGCGGTACTTCTCGATGTCGAGAGCCTTCAAGACCTCTTCCATATCAAGCGGAGATTTGGATATATCCGCAACGACCTCTATGTTTTCCTCGACAGAAAGATCCGGGATCAGATTGTAGAACTGAAAAACAAAACCGATGTCCTCCTGTCTGTACTTTGTGAGAGACTTTTTATCTGCCGATGAAATATTTCGGCCGTCGATAATAAGCTCGCCGGAATCGAGACTGTCAAGCCCTCCGATCATGTTGAGCAGGGTGGATTTTCCCGAACCGGAAGGGCCGAGGATAACGTAGATCTTTCCTTTTTCAAGTGACAGATCGACTCCGTCGAGAGCGAAAACCGCCGCTTCGCCGCTTCCGTATTGTTTTTTTGCATTTTTGATCTCAATAAACATAATATTTCTCCATATTCTATTTCAAGTAAGTCTTAACTAACTTTTTTTAAACTATACTACTTTTATCGAGATTTGTCAATAATCGGATACTCATTTTCACAAAAAAAATAAAGTCTCCCATAACCGCAAATTCAAGCGAATTTTGGGAGACTTCATGTTATTCGTGTTTAAACGTTCCTTTTTGAAAATACAGAAGGAGCGAGGTATTCATCAATTTTATTCGTGTTTCCGCTGATCTTTTTTTGTACAGGATTTTTAATTGCTTCACTCATTATTTCACCATGAAGCGGAACATGTCCGCCCCCATAATTTTTGCACCCGATTTATCGGCAGCAGTTTCCAGGCAATTTATCTCATCTGATGTCAAGGTTACAGCTGCGGCTTTTGCCAGCTCCTCAACCCGTTTTGGCTTACGGCATCCACACATAGGCACAATATTTTTATTGCGGCAAAAAGCTATTGCTGTTTGAGGAACGCTGATATTGTGTTTTTCAGCTATATCGATCATAACATCATACAACACAGAAAGCTTTTTCTGCTGTTTTCCGTAAATTGTTTTCATAATTGTTTTCTTGGTCTTGATACGGGGGTCAACAAGCATTCCCTCTTCAAGAACAGCCCAAGCCCAGAACGAAATATTATTATTATGACACCACTCTACAAACCCCTTCTGTTCCCATTCTCTCGATATAATGCTGTAATGATTCTGAACTCCGTACAATTTAATATTTTCACGCTCGAGGACTTTCTTTGCTAAAATACACTCTTCAAGATTAAAATTAGATACTCCTATATGACGAATCTTTCCCGCTTTATATAATCCGATTATTTCATTTAAATATTTCTCTATGTCGATTGGCAGATGAAGCCAGTAAATATCAATATAATCCCTTTGAAAATCGTGCAGATCTTTTTCAAGAGATCTTATTACTGCACCCGGTTTATAGTTTGAGATCGGAGTGAATTTTGCAGAGATAAAAATATTTTCCGTACCAAACTCTCCAAGCATCTTTTGCGCTTTTCCAAAGCCATAATCTCTTGCGGCGTCATAGATCTTCAAATCATACTTGCGGGCTGTGTCCATAGCTTCCTTTATTACATCATTACTCACATAGTTGCCCCTGATCAAGGTTTCGTAAACATTACTCCCCCAGGCGTTAGTTCCTATAACTGTGCTTGGATTTAAAATATCCATAATTGTCACCTACTTAATAATTGTTCTTTAGGCGGTATTGCCTTAAGGCAACACCGCACAAAGACCGTCTAACGACTTTGCACCGAATCTGCTTGATCTTTTTTCCGTCATAGTACACAAAAACGCCTTGAAATACGGCAGTATTCCTGCGCCGTTTTTATGCACTCTGCCGAAAAAATCTACTGCGCATCTTCGGCACAATCTCTGCGAGGTGTTGCCTTAATATTATTTTTAATAGCACAACAAGTTAAATTGCCGCTGTTTTCATACTGCTTTCTCCTCTTTGAATTTCGCCATGGCGCAGTCCAGGCTTACGCCATGGCTGACTTTATCACACAGATAATCTCTGCATTCGACATATTTTTGAAACGTTCTTTTAGCCTTTTCCGGATCGCTGTAAACCTTATAGAATCCACAGAATATATAATTCTCACCACGGTTTTCAATAAATCCCCTGACATCATTGATCGGGTATCCGAGGAAAACACCGATCTCGTGAGGAAAACTGCCGCATGAGAGCCTGCTTTCGAGCAAAGAAAGCTTTTCGTCTATCGTTGTACGCTCAGCGTATCCGTACTCCGACAAAAATTCCGCCGTTTTACGTTCCGAAAGCCACATAGAGAGCAATTGTTCATGATATACAAAAGCAAGCACTCTCCTGCTGCACCTGCAAAGAAAACGTATTTTAGCTCCGCACAACTCTTTCTTTGTCAAAAAGTAATTCTCCAACTCGCACAAACGGTAATCATTTTGATCGACTGCGAATAGGTTTGCACATTTCACGCCGAGAAGCGTTGGCGCAGAATGAAACGCAAGCATCCGATCAAATTTCATTTTATCATTTTCGGACATGCAATCTTCTCCAACCTTTCTTCATATTATCGATGAAATTGTCAATAATACTTGACACATTTAACTCGAACAAATTTCAAGCAGCAATGTTAAGGCTCTCATAATAGCGTAGCCGTTTA
>CACYDE010000350.1 GCA_902773045.1 uncultured Ruminococcus sp.
AGTTAGTCTGATTTCGCTGAGGGCAGTTTATTTTCTACGCCGATTTGCTGTGTCAGCGCCCAAAGGCTCTGCCTTTGGAAACCGCCACCTTTTGAAAAAGTTGGATCAAAACTTTAATATTGTTTTTAATAGCACAACGAGTTAAATTAGGGAGTGTTGCCTTAAAACATATCTGCCAATAAAAGCTGCAATATTTACATCAACACATTTTTATGGTAAAATACGTGAAGGATAACCCAATAAAAGTGTACTTTCCCCAAAAATTTACATAAAGGAAGGCGAAGCACATGAAAAAAACAAAAGACATTGTTCCCGATTTTTATTCCGATTTCAGATGTATAGCCGGTGCATGTCCGGACACTTGCTGTTCGGGGTGGGATATTGAAGTCGATGATAACTCCCGTGAATTCTATCAAAACGCAGAAGGAATCTTTGGTGAAAAGCTCCGAAAAAGTATGACGGAAGATGAAGACGGAGAGATGATCTTTGTTTTGGAAAACGGAAAATGCCCTTTTCTCAACCAAGAAAAGCTTTGTGATATTCAGATCCGCTTCGGAGAAGAACACATCTGTGAAACCTGCCGCACATTTCCGAGGCTAAGTCAGGACTATACGGAATTCACCGAATATATGCTGTCGGCGGCGTGTCCGGAAGCCTGCAGACTCATTCTTTGTGATGAGAGTAATTTTGAATGTATCGGAGATTTTGAGATCAAAAATGAGACTAACGGCTATCCGAGAGAGCTTATGAATTTTCTTTTAAAAGCACGAAAGATAACATCGGATCATTTCAAAGATCAAAACGAAAAATTTTCGGAACAACTCAAAAAATGTCTTGCTTTTTCCGAATATGTCCAGCAGCTTCTGGATAATGATATATTCTCTTCCGACGAGCTTTTTAATTTTCAATTCATCCCGCCGGAAAGCGATCGCAAAAAAAGAAACTTTGTTTTCGAAATGCACAGACAACTTGATATCGCCGACAAGGAATGGCTTGATATTCTCATGCAGTCGGCAGATCATATTCTTAAAGATTCCGATGAAACAGACCGAGAGTTCAGACGACTGGCGCTTTATTACATCTACAGATACTACCTTAACGCAGTTGACAGTTATGACATTATAACCACAGTAAAAAGAATAGTATGCTGTTATATTGTCTGTTCCGGAATCTGTGAGTATCTCAATGCCGGAAACGACTTTGAAAAACGTGTTTTGATTTACCAAAAATATTCAAAGGAAATAGAACACTCTTTTGAAAACAAATCATTTCTGACCGACGAATTTGAGATCAATCCCGAATTTTCATCACTCAGTCTTATTTCAATATTATAAAACCATAAAAAAGAAGCAGTACACATGGATACTGCTTCTTTTGATCGTTATAATATATTAAAGTTCACATCTTCCCTCAAGAGCTCTCGCAAGAGTAACTTCGTCGGCATACTCAAGATCTCCCCCCACGGGAATTCCGTAGGCAAGACGAGTGACCTTAACTCCGAGCGGTTTCAGCAAACGAGAGATATAAACCGCCGTTGCTTCACCCTCAGCAGTCGCATTGGTCGCCATAATAACTTCCTGAACATTGTCCTCACGAACGTGATCTATAAGCTCCTTGATGCTGATATCGTTGGGACCCATTCCTCTGAGAGGTGAGATCACTCCATGAAGAACATGATACATCGCCGAATATTCCTGTGTTTTTTCAAAAGCAGCCACATCCTTCGGATCTTCAACAACACACACAATGCTTTTGTCACGATTTTTGCTTTTGCAGATAGGACAAAATTCATCATCGGTCAGATTACAGCACTTCCGGCACTTATGAATACTCCTGTGAGCGTCTGTGATCGCCTTCGCCAAAGATTCGGCGTCGTCATTAGGCATTGAAAGAACATAGTACGCGAGTCTTTGAGCCGTCTTAGTCCCAATTCCGGGAAGCTTGTTGAACTCATCGATAAGTCTCGCCAAAGCAGGCGCCTGAAAACCTGCCATATCAGAACAATCCCGGCATATTAAGACCGCCGGAGATCTTTGTCATGACTTCTTCCTTTTCCGTTGCGGCAGATCTCAGCGCCTCGTTTGTTGCTGCCATGATGAGATCCGTGAGCATTTCGATATCCTCGGGGTCAACGACCTCGGGCTTAAGTTCGATCTTTTTGATCTCCATACCGCCCGAAACAGTTACGGTAACAGCCTCGCCGCCTGCGGCTGCGGTGTACTCCTTAGCTTCGAGTTCCGTGCTTGCAGCGTCCATTTCCTCCTGCATCTTCTGTGCCTGTCTTGCAAGCTGCTGCAAATTTGCGGGCGATCCGCTTCCGCTGTATCCCTTTGGTATTCTTGCTTTCATTTTTAAATCCTCCATTAATTTTTAATTTAAATTGTTTGTCACACGCTCGATTTATTACTCAACGGTGACTTTTATATCTGAATTT
The DNA here is from genome assembly GCA_902773045.1 of uncultured Ruminococcus sp. Classification (GTDB taxonomy): domain Bacteria; phylum Bacillota; class Clostridia; order Oscillospirales; family Acutalibacteraceae; genus RUG592. The sequence goes on from CACYDE010000350.1 coordinate 2,435, forward strand.
GAGATTTGCTCAATAAATTCATCAAGTTTATTTTTCTCTTTGACCTGCGAACCGGACGAACCGCTCTTTTTGTACGGTCCGAGTTTATAGTATCTTCCCGTGACCTCTTTGATCGCAGCCCTCATTTTTTCACGCTGACTTTGATTTCTGAGGTGTTTGAAAGGTGTGTCGTCCTTAGCGTCGATCAGGATATAATCTCCCGAAACATAAGCCGTTGTATCTCTGAAAGCCGCCGCGGTAGTCCTCGTATAATTTTTCAAAGCTTCAAGGACTTCCTCCCACTCAAGCATCGGTCCGGCGGACGCACTCAGCTGCTCCACATCTGCGGCTGCATTCTGACCTTGAGAAGAAATTGCCGGTTTAGGTTCGTTTTCTTTTTTTGTATATTCCTGCGGTGAAGCAGTTTTTATCTCCTGTACGGCCGCTTCCTGTTTCTCCGAATGCGTTTCATGAGGCAGTGAAGAAACTTTTTGACTCACAGAACCTTCTTTACTTCCGACCGACGGCTCCGCGGCATATCCCGACCTCACTGCGCGTTCAAGTTTTTCGATCCTCGAAAGCATCGCCCCGACGTCTGCGGACAGCTTGGGATTGCAAAGCTTTATCATGCATGTTTCAAATTCTATTTTTGCGTTTCCTCCGCGAAACATCTTTTCAAGAGAAGCCTGCAAAACGTCGATGGAATAAACTATCTGAGTCAAGGAAAATTTTTCCGCCTGTTCCTTAGCCGTTTCAATTTCTTCCGCAGACATCGTTATCAGCTCGTCGACTCCCCTGCGCATTGTTTTAAAGAGCATGAGCGTTCTGAAATGCTCGGTCAGCTCCTCACAGAGCCGCGGCATGCTTTTTGACGCTTTGTGAAGCTCATTGATCGTATTTACAGCAAGAGGAACATCCTCATTTTTCACCGATTCGGCAAGCTTAAAGAGATAATCCCTTCCCGCAAGTCCGGTGGCTTCTCTGACGATCTCGGTGGTTATATTTTCCGAAAGACCGATACACCTGTCAAGGACTGAAAGCGCGTCGCGCATCGCTCCGTCCGCAACCGCTGCGATCAGCATAGCTGCGTCATGCTCCAGCGTCACGTTCTCTTGAGAAGCTATATATTCCAGCCGACCGGCAATATCCTCGGGAGCTATTCTGTTAAAATCAAACCGCTGACACCTTGAAAGTATAGTGGCGGGTATCTTGTGAACCTCGGTAGTGGCAAGGATAAAAACAACATGAGACGGCGGCTCTTCCAGAGTTTTCAGAAGAGCGTTATATGCGCCCGTAGTAAGCATGTGAACCTCGTCTATTATATAGACTCTGTATTTTGCTTCCGACGGCGTAAACATTACTTCATCAAGCACATCGCGGATATTATTTACGCTGTTGTTGGAGGCTGCGTCCATTTCAACAACGTCCATTATCTTTCCGTTTGCGATCCCGACGCAGTTTTCACATTTTCCGCAAGGCTCTCCGTCATGCAGATCAAGACAATTGACCGCTCTCGAAAGAATTTTCGCACACGTAGTCTTTCCCGTTCCCCGAGAACCGGTGAAAAGGTAAGCATGAGAAATTCTTCCGGATCTGATCTCGTTTTTAAGCGTCGAGGTAACGTGCGGCTGACCGATGACATCGGAAAATCCCATTGGACGCCATTTTCTGTAAAGAACACGATACAACGCTAATCACCTCTCCGCTAAAATAAAAAATCCATATACTTTGATATACGAACGACAGACTTACTGCATCGCAGAGGGCAACTCCGTTTAATGCTGCTCGGTTCCC
>CACYDE010000351.1 GCA_902773045.1 uncultured Ruminococcus sp.
CGTGAAGATAGTTTTTTGTTACATGAATTTACGAACCCGACCGAAGGTTGATCTTTTACGGTCAGTTCTTGACCAACTTTTTTAACTCGTGAAGATAGTTTTTTGTTACATAAATTTACGAACCCGACCGAGAGTTGATCTTTTACGGTTAGTTCTTTACCAACTTTTTTGAAATACTCGTTTCACATTTCATGAACTTTATTACTTTGCCTGCGGCGCTCGCCGCCTTTACACGTAAAAAACCATGGGAAATTTACCCATGGTTTTATCAACATTATTTGATGATCGAGCAAATTTATTACTCAAAGATTATATATCAATTATTTGCAGCTGCAGGAGCTTCTTTTTTCATGATCTCGGCGAATTCCTCACCGCTGATTTTCTCTTTCTCCAGAAGAACCTTTGCAACTTCATGAAGCTTGTCGATATGCTGAGTCAAAATCTCGGTCACCTTGTCGTAGCCTTCCTTGACGATCTTGTAGATCTCATCATCAATTTCCGCAGCAACTTTTTCCGAATAGTTCTTCGTGTGACCCATATCTCTTCCGATAAAGACTTCGTTTGAATTCTCGCCGAAAGTAATAGGTCCGAGTTTTTCACTCATACCATACTTCGTAATCATCGAACGCGCAATATCCGTTGCTCTCTCTATATCATTTGAGGCTCCTGTTGAAACATCCTTGAAAATAATAGCTTCCGCAACACGTCCGCCAAGAAGAACTATGATCTCTTCTTTCATCTCTCTGTAGGTATTGTACATCTTATCCTCGCTCGGAAGCGACATGGTGTAGCCGCCTGCAAATCCGCGGGGAATGATCGAGATCTGATGAACATCGTCCTGAGTCTCGCAGAAGTAATGCGCTATAGCGTGACCTGTTTCGTGATATGCAGTTATCTTCTTATTCTTTTCGGTCATGACCTTCGAACGCTTCTCCGTTCCGACAACAACCTTAATTGTCGCTTCTTCAACCTCGGACATCGTGATCGCTTTCTTATCTTTTCTTGCAGCAAGAAGAGCGGCCTCGTTAAGGATATTTTCAAGATCGGCTCCCGTGAAGCCTGCCGTCTGCTGAGCTATAACCTTTAATTCAACATCCGGTGCAAGCGGTTTGTTTTTTGCATGAACCTTGAGGATCTCTTCTCTTCCCTTGATGTCGGGCTGACCCACAACGATCTGACGGTCAAAACGACCGGGACGCATAAGAGCAGGATCAAGAATGTCGGGACGGTTCGTTGCGGCGATCATAATTACGCCTATATTGGCTTCAAAGCCGTCCATCTCAACAAGAAGCTGATTCAGAGTCTGTTCTCTCTCATCGTGACCGCCTCCGAGACCCGTGCCTCTCTGACGTCCGACAGAGTCGATCTCATCAATGAAAATAATGCACGGCGCGTTTTTCTTCGCCTGCTCGAAAAGATCTCGCACTCTTGAAGCGCCTACGCCGACAAACATTTCAACAAAGTCCGATCCGGAAATGGAAAAGAACGGAACACCTGCTTCACCGGCAACGGCTCTTGCGAGCAAAGTTTTTCCGGTTCCGGGAGGTCCCATAAGAAGAACACCTTTGGGGATCCTCGCTCCCAGAGTATTGAACTTTTCGGGATTCTTCAGGAATTCAACGATCTCCTGAAGCTCTTCCTTTTCTTCATCCGCACCGGCTACGTCCGCGAAAACGTTTTTCTTTTCTCCCGCGCCGGAATTCTTGACTTTCGCTTTTCCAAAGCTGAGAGTTTTATCTCCGCCGAGTCCCCCCGACATACGCTTCATTATAACTACCCAGATTATAACTATAAATATAATGAGTCCGATATTCGGGATAACCGACCATAGAACGGCGCTGTCAACCGATCGTTCGATATCGTAAGTGATCTCGCTTTTCGGATCGGTTATATATTCTTTCACATCGTCCAGAAATCTTGTCGGATAAGCAAGCGAAAACGTGATCGCCTCGGTTTTGTCTTTAAGCTTAAGCTTTAATTCTCCGCTTTCGGCTTTCAGGTCAAAATGCTCGACCTGACCTTCACTGAACATATCCATGATCTGAGAGTATTCATATTCGTCTTTCGGGGTCTGAGTTGCAATAAAAGCTGCAAGCAGCAGAATGATAATCGGAAATATAATCAGAAGCAGACTCTTCCAACTTTTCTTGTTACTGTTGTTATCCAAAAAAACATTCACTCCTTAACATTATGTATTTTACATTTATAAAATAAAATCATAAAAAGACTTCGTTTCTTAAAATTCCGAGATAAGGAAGACTGCGGTATTTTTCATCAAAATCCAGTCCGTAGCCCACAACAAATTCGTCCGGAATTTCGCGTCCGAGATAGTCTATTCTGATATTTTTTACTCTTCTTGACGGCTTGCTGAGAAAAGAGCAAAGCCTCAGTTCCTTGGGATTTTTTGCTTTCAAAAGCTCCATAACGCACGAAAGTGTATTTCCGCTGTCAACAATATCCTCAACGACAATGACATTTTCGTTTTCGATATCGACAGACAGATCCTTTTCTATCCTGACAACTCCGCTTGAAACAGTAGAGGAACCGTAGCTCGAAGCCGCGATAAAATCAATTTTACAAGGTATATTTATTTTTCTCATAAGGTCGCTCATAAATACTACCGAACCTTTTAGCAATCCCACCAGAATTATACTTTTCCCCTCGTAATCATGATTGATTTTTTCCGCCAGACACGAAACGATCTCTTCGATCTCCTCTTCGCTGATAAGAACCTTTTTCAAATCCTCATTCACTGTCATTACCCTCAACAATTATTTCAAAATAATCCTCGTCTTTTTTCGGAATAGCCGTCTGAGACGTTCCTATCCCCTCTATCCAAAGGATCTCGCTGCCTTTCGCTATGAGAAGCAGCATATTTCTTTTTTCCGAAGGTATTTTCATTTCGGTAAAAAGTTTTTTCAATGTTTTTGTACAGTTTCTTGAAACCGGCTTAAAAAAATCCCCGCTTCTTCTTGTTCTTATGACTGTATCACAGGATATTATATCACAGCTTAAAAGTTTATTTAATAACTTTTTGTTAATTTTCGGGGAATTCAAGTCGGATTTTGGCTTTCTTGATGATATAATATATTTTTTTCGGTTATAATTTATCTGTGAAGAAAGCTTTAATTCCCTCTCTTCAAACTTCTCCCGGGGAGCGTCATGGAAAACGCTTTCAAAAACGACCTCATTTCCCGCCACCCTCACAAACTTATCTTTTCTTATCTCGACCGCGCCGCTGCCCTCGCGGACAGCTCTGACGATGAGATCAATATGCTTCTTCTCCGCCGTGAGAAAAAAATGCTCACGAACAGCGGTAATTATAACATCGGGGAGTATATCCTCATCACAAGCTTGAAGCCCCGGAAGACTCAGCCCTTTTTCTGTTTTGCACCCGAGATATTCACGGTTTACCGAACGGTTTAAGAAACCGACCTTTTCCGCCGCTATTTCCGAAAGGCGATTGATCGAAGCTTCCGCGGAAGGATTGATCTTTTTCAGAACCGGAAGAACGGAAAGTCTGATCTTGTTGCGGTTATATTCATCTGTCAGGTTAGTGCTGTCTGTCACAAACGGAACATTGTTTTCCTCGCAGTATTTCTCGATCTGTGTTCTCGAACACCTTATCAGAGGACGAACTATATTTCCCCTCACAGGCGGAATTCCGACAAGACCGTCAATTCCGCAGCCGCGCGTAATATTCAAAAGAATCGTTTCGGCATTATCCGAAGCGGTGTGAGCTGTTGCAACAACGGTTTCGTCATCGCAAAGTTCATCGAAGAATTTGTAGCGTTCCTGCCGTCCGCATTCCTCAAGCCCGATCTTCTTTTCTTTCGCCATTGAGGAAATATCACATTTTTTGAAAAAAAATTCCACTCCGAGCTTTCTGCACATCTCACCGGCGAAAACATTATCTCTTTCGGATTCCTCGCCCCTCAGGGAGTGATTGAGATGAGCGGCGCAAACACTCACCCCGAAACGTTCGCAATTGCTGACGAGATAATGCAGAAGACACATTGAATCGGCGCCGCCGGACAAAGCGACGATGACTCTTTTCTTCCCGTCAAACATTCTGTGATCCGAAACGGCGCTTTCGATTTCCTTAAACATCTATGACCTCCTTGGCAGTAAATCGCATAAATTCTCCTCGCCAATGAAGTTCAACGGTTCCCATTTCGCCGTGACGGTTTTTCGCAACGATACATTCACCGCTGTTCTTGTCGGATTCTTCCGAATTTTCCGAATTATCATTATAATAATCTGCGCGGTAAAGAAAAAGAACGATATCGGCGTCCTGCTCGATCGAACCGGAATCTCTCATGTCGGAGAGCTGAGGTCTGTGATCTGCTCTCTGTTCACTTGCACGAGAAAGCTGAGAGAGAGTTATTACGGGAACATTAAGTTCCTTTGCGAGTATTTTAAGATTTCGAGTGATCTCCGAAATCTCCTGAACACGGTTATCTATTCTCCGCCCCGACTGCATGAGCTGTAGATAGTCTATGATAACAAGCTGAACGCCTTTAAGACGTCTGAGCTTTGCTTTCATCGCAGGGACGGTTATCATTGGTGTGTCGTCAAGATAAAGCTCCGCAGAAGAAAGAACGTCACCTGCTTGGATAAGACGTGACCATTCGTCCTCCGACATCTTTCCGGTTTTTATTTTCTGACTTTCGATCAGTCCTTCCGTGGAAAGAAGACGTGAGGCAAGCTGTTCCTTGGACATTTCCAGAGAGAAAAAAGCGACTTTTTTCTTCTGAGTCACGGCAACGCTTCGCGCGATATTCAAAGCAAAAGAGGTTTTTCCCATACCGGGACGAGCCGCAAGAAGTATCAGGTCGGATCTGTTAAGTCCGGTGATATAATTATCAAGACCTTTGATGCCCGTTGAAAGCGGCTTCATCTCATCGTTATCCGCAGAGTTCAGAAGATCCAGTCTGTCGTAGGTTTCCTGAATTATCTCGGCGATATGCTGCAGTCCCTGAATATTCTTCCCTTGTCGGATATCGAATATTCTCTGTTCGGCAGCGTCGACGAGCGTGTCCGATTCATAAACTCCTTCTCCGGCTTCCTCGATCGTTTTTCGTGAAGCTTCAATGAGCGAGCGGATATCATATTTTTCCCTGACGATATTCGCATGATTATCGACATTTTCCGTTGAAATAACGGACTGTGCAAGCTGAACAAGATAAGTTTTTCCCGACGCTTCATCAAACGACGGTTCTCTTCTGAGAGCTTCAAGAACAGTAATGAAATCTATTATCTTGCCGCCCGTAAAAAGATCAAGCATGACCTGATAGATCAGCTTATGAAGCTCAATGTGAAAAAAAACAGATTTAGGAAGTATCTCGGCGACCCTCGCCATACACTCCGGATCTATCAGAATTGCTCCCAGAACCGATTGTTCGGCTTCCGGACTATAAGGCATTTTCATAGATGAATATGCCGTACTCAAATCAACCTCTGCCACACGATCCCTCCTATTTCCACGTGAAGACAGTTTTTGCGTTTCCTTCCGCACGGTAATTTATATCTGCTGTTCACAGACATGTAGTATTAAGTTTCACTATTACTCCGGCAGCTAAATAATCGCAAATACACGCTTTACTGCTTCGCACAATGTTCTGCTTTGTACTTCAAATCGGATCGTTCAACTGCCGCATTAATATTTTTAAAATTATTCGCAGACCTTAACAAATATCTTTGCGGAGATCCCGGTGTAAAGCTTAACTTCAACATCATAGGTATCATACTGCTTGATCTCGCCTGTAATCGATATTTTTCTTTTGTCAACGAGAATATTATATCTCTGCTTTATCTCATTTGAGATCTCTTTCGCGGTTATCGAACCGAAAAGCTTTCCGTTGCTTCCTGCTTTCGCATGAATAACAATAGTCTTTGATTCAAGCTTTTCCTTTGATTTCTTTGCCGCTTCGATCTGCTGATCTATCTTAAACTGCTTTGACTCCTCTGCGTTTTTAAGTTCGTTCATAGCCTGAGAATTGGCTTCCTTCGCAAGATTCCTCGGAAAGAGAAAATTCCTTGCGTAACCGTCGCTGACGTTTATCAGCTCACCCTTTTTTCCCGAACCTTTCACGTCCTGAAGCAATACTACTTTCATTATATGTTCCTCCTTTTTATAGACGCCGAGCTGTCGGATGCTTCGGCGGTCATTGCATTGATCGCGTCCACAAGCTTCTCCCTCGCCTCGGCTTTCGATATTTTTCCGAGATTGGTTCCCGCCATCGTCTGATGACCGCCGCCTCCCAAACGCTCCATCACAAGCTGAACGTTGAGATCGCCGAGTGAACGCGCGGATATACACATATTGTCAAGCGACTTATAGATAACATAAGACGCCTGAACATCTTTTATACTCAAAAGCTCATCGGCTGCCTGAGCCGCTGTCAGCCTGATATCCTTATCCTCGTTCATTCTGTCGTCAGTGCAGGCAATAGCGCTGTTGTTGTAGATCTCGGCTTCCGAAACAAGCTGAGATTTTGTTTTGTATGTATCGAGAGAATCGGAAAAAAGACGTTTTACTTCGACAGTGTCCGCTCCCTTTCTCTTCAGGTATGCAGCAGCTTCAAAAGTTCGCACACCCGTTCTTAAAACAAAGTTTTTGGTGTCGAGCATTATTCCTGCAAGAAGCGCCTCCGCTTCATAGCGATTAAGAGCGTCGCTGTTGATATACTGAATAAGCTCCGTAACCATCTCGCTCGCAGACGATGCGAACGGTTCATGGAAAAATACGCAGGCGTTATCAATATGATTGACCATCATTCTGTGATGATCTATGACAACAACATTCTTACACATTTTAAGCAGCTCCACGTCCTCAACGAACGTCGGAGAGTGTGTATCAACAACGATAAGAAGCGTTCTCTCGTTAACATCTTTTTTCGCTTCACATGGTTCAATGAACGTATCCTTGTAACCATGTGAAATAAAATTCTCAAGAAATATTTTAGTGAGCGTGGTTTCCTTGTTTATCACAACGTGAACAGGGTTATCAAACGTTTTCGAGATCACGCTCCACATTCCTATTGCGGAACCGACAGCGTCAAGATCGGACGTCTGATGACCCATCACATATATATTGTCAGACTGGGATATTTTTTCCGAAAGAGCTTTTGCGATAATTCTCGCCTTGACCTTTTCGTGCTTTTCGATACCCTGAGCAACTCCTCCGAAAAACTCGTAATCGTCCTTACTCTTGATAGCGACCTGATCGCCGCCTCTTCCGAGAGCGAGATCGAGAGCCTGAAGCGACCACTGTTCACACTCGCGCAGGTTCGACGCGCCTCTTCCGATACCCATGGAGATCGTTGTGTCGATCGAACCTTCAAAGACCTTGATTGATCTGATATCCTCAAGAAGCCTGAACTTGGATTCCACTGCGGATCTGAGATTTTTTTCGTCGATGATGATCTTATATCTTCCCGATGAATTTTTAATGTAGATCCCGTTGTAGCTCATGACCCATTTTTTAAGAATAGATTCAACCTGAACAACAGCCTGATTCACGTTGTCATCCGTTATGTTTCTTTCGAAATCATCTCTGTTATCAAGGTTTACGGTAGCAACAATAGGTCTTGTGTCATCGTAATCATTGGCTTTTGTTTTGTATTCCGTATCGTCTATATAATAAAGTATAGCGCCTTCGTTGATCTCGGACGCAATGACCGTGTAAAGTCTGTCGCCTACAGCAATATCTACGCCGGTACTCTCGATTATTGTATCAATATCCGTACCGGAAATATAGCCTTCGACGAACTCTCCCATGCAGTCCCGTCCGTTTGCAACCTTTTTTTTGAATTTTTTATTGTACCAGATAATATCGCCGCGGCTTCCGACCACAACAACGGGGATCGTAAATTTTTCAAGATAAGAATGATTTACGCCTTTTATTCCCTGAACAGCGCTATGAACGATATTATCGACATATCTGCGGTATCTCAGCCCAATAAATATAAACACAGCGGCCGTCACGGCAGCAAGACACAGATCAAAAATAAAAACACTGTGGTTATATCTCCTTGAAGCAAAAGCCATCAGAAACAACGCAAGCGGAAAAACAAGGGAAAGCGGCTGAAAATAAACACGCCTTTTCATAGAAATTAACCTCCATGCGTCAAACGCACACGAACTGCAGCACCATGACCGAGGAAAATAATCACCGCAGATCACTCAACTCCGCTACAAGAGCAATATACAATAGGTCGGATATTACACGTCCATGATGATCGGGAGTATCATGGGATTACGGCGCGTTCTCTCGAAGATCAGCTTCGAAACATCGTCCTTGACCCTGTTTTTGATAGTTCCCCAATCGTGAACGTTCTCGTAAGCACAGTCATACAGAACGTCATTAACATGTCTCCTTACGTCCTCGAAAAGATCTTCCGACTCACGAACGTAGACAAAACCTCTTGAAACGATGTCCGGACCCGAAATAACGTTTCCGTTTTCCGTGTCGAGAGTCGCAACGATAATAACAAGACCGTCCTGTCCGAGGTGTTTTCTGTCACGAAGGACAATACTTCCGACGTCGCCGACACCAAGTCCGTCAACAAAGACCTTTCCTGCCTGAACGGAAGGAAGCTGTTTGAGATAAGTATCGTTCAGTTCGACAACATTTCCGACGTCGCCGATAAAAATATTTTTGTGTTCCATTCCCATGGAAAGCGCAAGCTCGGCATGCTTTCTGAGGTGCTTCTGCTCTCCGTGAACGGGAATAAAGAACTTCGGCTTCGTCAAACCGTGAATGATCTTAAGCTCCTCCCTGCACGCATGACCCGAAACATGAACCTCATACATCGACTCATAAACCACTTCACAGCCTTTTTTCAAAAGCTCGTCAACAACATTTCCGACAGTCTTCTCGTTTCCCGGAATAGGGTTCGCGGAAATTATTATGAAATCGCCGTAACCGACCTCGACCTTTTTGTGATCCGAATAAGCCATTCTTGAAAGCGCGGACATAGGTTCGCCCTGACTTCCTGTCGTCACAAGAACGACTTCATGAGGAGAATATCTCTTTAACATGTCTATATCAATGATAACTCCGTCGGGAACTTCAAGATAACCGAGTTCAATCGCAACCGAAAGATAGTTGAGCATGCTTCTTCCGGAAAAAGCGACCTTTCGTCCGTGTTTCTCCGCACAGTAGATGATCTGCTGGATACGGCTGATGTTTGACGCGAAAGTTGCGATGATTATCCGCTTGTTCTCCGCTTTCTGGAAGAGTCTTTCAAAGGATTCAAAAACCGTCTGCTCCGTCATTGTGTAGCCGGGCTTGTCGGCATTCGTCGATTCCGCCAACAGCGCCAGTACGCCCTTCTTTCCGAGTTCTGCGAAACGCGCCAGGTCGATCATCTCGCCGGTCGTGGGGGTGCAGTCGATTTTAAAGTCGCCGGTGTGTACGATAGTTCCGACTTCCGTGTGAATAGCCACAGCAACGGAATCGGGGATCGAATGGTTCACGTGAATAAATTCTATCTTCATGCAGCCGAGGCGGATCGTATCGCCTGCTTTCACAACATTGAGATTGACCTGATTATACAGTCCGAATTCTTTGAGCTTATTCTCTACAAGCCCGATGGTGAGCGCAGTTCCGTAAACCGGCAGCTTGACTTTTCCGAGAAGGAAAGGCAGACCTCCGATGTGATCCTCGTGACCGTGAGTGATAACGATACCCTTGATCCTGTCGGCGTTCTCCTCAACATAAGTAAAATCCGGGATCACAAGATCCACGCCGAGCATATCGCCGTCGGGAAATGCCATTCCGCAGTCAAGGATAAAAATATCATTGCCGCATTCAAACAAAGTGATGTTCTTTCCTATCTCGTTGAGACCTCCGAGAAACATAACACGAACGGTAGGTTTGTTCTTGTTCTGATTCCTGCTCTGATTCTTGTTTTGGTTCCGGTTCGGCTGAGGTTTTCTCTTCTCCCCGCTTTGCTTGCTTTTGTAGTATTTGACGGGTTTATTGCTCTCGTTCTTAACGCCGTTATAAGGCTTGTTCGCGTAAGTCTTCTTCCTTCCTGTTCCATTCTGTTTTTTGTAGTTTACATTCATTGCCACTAAATTACCTCCATAAAGCTGATTTTTATATTTCATATCGGTAACAAACATTACATCTTTCATAGCAAACGGTGCCTATGAAGACCGGAGTCGACCGATAAATTATATACATAAGGATATATCAAATTATTATATTCAAATATCTTCCTGTAAAATATTATTACCTCTTAAAATAATAACATTTTAATGAAAGACACACAATTCTTAGTTAAAAATATTATTGCCAAAAATTCGTTCATAAAACAAAGACAATACGACTAATCTATTTTAACGCAATATACAAATAATGTCAAGTTAAGCAGTTCTTAAAGAAAGAAGACTTATTGTTACCCAAATTAATTACATGTAATTTTTGGACAAATAAATATAAAATATTTTTAATAAATCAAACAAAAAGAAGGCTGAGGTTAGTAATTTTTAACATTAATTATTCCGGAAAAGAAATTTATTTTGTTTTGCCGACATATAGTTTCTTTTTGATTTTAATTACAAGCCAAAAGCACAGTCTCACAAGGAAACTGTGCTTTTGAAGAGTTTATTTATAGAAGTCTGTTCGAGTCAGTGAGCAGATAAAAATCAGTTGTTTTCTTCGGAAACTGCTTCTTCCTTTTTGTAATCCTGTCCGTAGTAAGCGCGGAGATACATCTCCTTAAGCTCGCTCATGAGCGGATATCTCGGGTTAGCGCCTGTGCACTGATCGTCGAATGCCTGCTCTGTCATTTCGTCAAGAGTGGAGAGGAAGTCGTTTTCGTCTACGCCGTAATCTCTGATAGTCGGCTTGATTCCGATTTTTGCCTTAAGATCCTCAACAGCCTTGATGAGGTTCTCAAGCTTCTCTTCGTTTGTGTTTCCGCCAAGTCCGAGATGATCTGCAACTTCTGCATATCTTTCAAGTGTGTGCGGGTGATCGTACTGGCTGAATGTTCCCATCTTTGTCGGAACCTCGGCAGCGTTGAAGCGAAGAACATCGCAGATCACGAGTGCGTTTGCGATACCGTGAGGAATGTGATGGAACGCACCGAGCTTATGAGCCAAAGAGTGAGAAACACCGAGGAATGCATTAGCGAACGCCATACCTGCGAGAGTAGCTGCGTTAGCCATCTTCTCTCTTGCAACAGGATCGTTGGGACCGTTGTCGTAAGCTCTCGGGAGATACTCAAAGATGATCTTAAGAGCGCGAAGCGCAAGTCCATCGGTATAATCCGTAGCCATTACGGAAGCATAAGCTTCAAGAGCATGAGTAACAGCGTCGATACCGGAAGCCGAAGTAAGACCCTTAGGAGCAGTCATGTGCATATCAGCGTCGATAATAGCCATGTTCGGAAGAAGCTCGTAGTCAGCAAGCGGATACTTAACGCCGGATCTCTCGTCCGTGATAACGGCGAACGGAGTAACCTCGGAACCTGTACCTGCCGAGGTCGGAATAGCAATGAAGTAAGCTTTCTCGCCCATCTTCGGGAATGTATAAATTCTCTTTCTGATATCAACGAAACGCATTGCCATGTCAAGGAAGTCTGCTTCGGGATGCTCATAGAGAACCCACATGATCTTACCTGCGTCCATTGCGGAACCGCCGCCGATAGCGATGATCGTATCGGGCTGGAAAGCTCTCATCTGCTCTGCACCCTCTTTTGCGCACGCAAGAGTCGGATCCGGAGCAACGTTATAGAATGTTGTATGTGTAATGCCCATTTCATCGAGCTTATCTGTGATCGGCTTTGTGTAACCGTTGTTGAAGAGGAAGCTGTCGGTTACGATGAACGCCTTCTTCTTGCCCATTACATTCTTAAGTTCGTCAAGCGCTACAGGCAAGCAGCCCTTCTTAAAGTAAACCTTCTCCGGAGCTCTGAACCAAAGCATATTCTCTCTCCTCTCTGCTACTGTCTTGATATTGATAAGGTGCTTAACGCCAACGTTCTCGGAAACACTGTTGCCGCCCCATGAGCCGCAGCCGAGAGTAAGCGACGGAGCAAGCTTGAAGTTGTAGAGATCGCCGATACCGCCCAGTGAGGAAGGTGTGTTGATGATAAGACGGCAAGTCTTCATTCTTGCTGTGAACTCGTCATACTTTTCCTTCTGGTTATGAGTGTCGATCCAAAGAACAGCTGTATGACCGATACCGCCGTTGTTGTTGAGAAGTGTTTCTGCAATATTGAGAGAATCCTCAAAGTTTTCGGATTTATACATACCGAGGATAGTCGTGAGCTTCTCGTGACCGAAAGCTTCCTCGGGATCTGTGCTTGTTGCTTCGCCGATGAGAACCTTAACGTCGTCGGGAACATCAAAGCCTGCCATCTTAGCGATAGTTACGGGACGCTGACCAACGATCTTTGCGTTGAGCGCGCCGTTGATAAGCATAGTGCTTCTGATCTTATCCTTCTCTTCTTCGTTGAGGAAGTAGCAGCCTCTTTTGATGAACTCTGCCTTAACGTCCTCATAGATGAGCTTGTCGGCGATAACTGTCTGCTCTGTAGCGCAGATCATGCCGTTGTCGAAAGTCTTCGAATGAATGATCGAGTTGACCGCATTGATGATGTCTGCGGAAGGATCAATGATAGCGGAAGCGTTACCTGCTCCTACGCCGACAGCCGGAGTACCGCTCGAATAAGCAGCCTTAACCATTCCGGGACCGCCTGTTGCGAGGATAATGTCAGCCTCTCTCATAAGAGTATTAGTGAGTTCAAGAGACGGAACGTCGATCCATCCGATGATTCCTTCCGGAGCGCCTGCAGCAACGGCAGCTTCAAGAACTACCTTTGCAGCCTCGATCGTGGAGTGCTTTGCTCTCGGGTGGGGGCTGATAATCATTGCGTTTCTTGTTTTAAGACAAAGAAGCGACTTGAAGATAGCCGTTGAAGTCGGGTTTGTCGTCGGGATAACCGCACCGACTACACCGATAGGCTCTGCGATCTTCTTCATTCCGTATGCCTTGTCCTCTTCGATAACGCCGCATGTCTTTGTATTTTTGTAAGCATTGTAAATATACTCTGCTGCGTAGTGATTTTTAATTACCTTATCTTCAACGATGCCCATGCCTGTTTCCTCAACGGCCATTTTAGCAAGTCTGATTCTCTGATGGTTAGCTGCAAGAGCTGCCGACTTGAAAATAAAGTCAACCTGCTCCTGTGTGTATTCCGCAAACTTTTTCTGAGCTTCTCTCACCTGAGCAAGCTTAGCTTCAAAGCTTTCTACACTGTCAACGATAATCTGCTGATATTCGCTCATAATAACTCTCCTGACTTCTTAATTTCTGAAATATACATTGTTATTTTTTTATCAATGTATGATATAACAACCGCGTTTCTGTTGCCTTTATTAATATAACACAAATTCATAT
Source organism: uncultured Ruminococcus sp. (assembly GCA_902773045.1). Taxonomy (GTDB): domain Bacteria; phylum Bacillota; class Clostridia; order Oscillospirales; family Acutalibacteraceae; genus RUG592. Next base: position 13,421 of record CACYDE010000351.1, read on the forward strand.
TTTTTTCAATAGAAAACAAAGAAAAAATGCGAATATTTTTAAAATTCGCATTTTGACTTTTTTTAACGGTTTTTTCTTTAAAATTATCGGTCACATTAACAAAAACGCTGAAAAATTTTGAAATCTATTTGTTATGAAATTGTTATTTTGACCTGTTGTGAATTTAAAAATAAAAAACTATAAAGTTTTAATATTGGTATATCGCGGCGAAATATTACTCGGACTTGCCTCAGCTTTCCGCATTAAGATCACATCACCTGACCGCCCGAGAGATTAATATTTTCTCCGGTAACAAAAGACGCCGACTCGGAACAAAGGTAATCAATGCATTCGTTGACTTCATTCGGGGAAATACACTGTTTGCAGGGCTGAACGCTTTTGTTCAGTTCGGCTATATGAGGAGATACGGTGTCCCAGAACCGAGTCTCCATCATAGCCGGAGCTATGCCGTTGACAGTCACGTTTTTTCCGAAATATTCGACCGCGTAACTTTTGATAAGTCCCACAAGGGCATACTTTATCATGGTATATTCCGACATATATTTCGGAGGAGCGCCGATCGTGCATGACGAAGTTGTGATAACAACACGTCCGAATTTTTGTTTCTTCATCGCAGGAAGAACGTATTTGAGAATTATGGCGATCGCACAGACTTGTATGCGGAAATTTTCATTCAGTCTTTCATAAGAGAACTTTCCCGCCTTTTCATAGATAAGCTTTCCTGCGGCGAAGTGGAGGACGTGAGTGATCCGAACATTGCTTTCCATAATTCCGGTAATTGTTTTTTCCACGGCTTCACAGTCGCCGAGATCGCATATCACGGTTTGGATCGTAATATTGTCAAGCTTTAAAGCTTCTATACGTTCGGAAGATGAATAGCAAAATGCGATAATATGACATTTTTTTCCGGATTCGTCAAGATGTTTTATGTAAGACAGCGCCGTATCGGAAGACGCTCCGAGTATCAGATAATTTGATTCCATGTTTGACCCTCCCTCATTTCGTGAAGCCGACAAGAATTTTTCCTTTAACGACCTTGTCGCCGTTCTGATTCGTGATCGAGGCTTTTATTTCCGCAGTTTTCGTTGATTCGCTCAATGATGAAACTTTCCCCTTTACGGTGAGTGTATCCCCGACGTAAACCGGTTTATGAAACGAAGAATTGCAGCTCAGGAGAAGGCAGTATTCCCCGGGAAGATACATTCCGACCAGCGTTGAGAAAAACGAGGAACTCATCATGCCGTAAACCAAACGGTCACGGTAACCGTTGCTGCGGGCATATTCGGTCTGAATGTGCATAGGATTCATATCTCCGGAAAGCTTTCCGAAGGATCCCTGCATTTCTTCCGTAATTGTAACATCAAAGCTTTCGGTCATTCCGACCGACATCTGATCGAAGGTGTAATGATTCATTATTAATCCCCCTTGGCATGTTGTAATATATTGACATTATACAACATTTTAAAAGAGAAATCAAATTATATTTACTTATTAAGGAACTGTGAAGAAATAAATTTTCAATTTATGCTTAGGATAATTTGTTCTGAACAAGGCAAATTTTTGCAGGAATACTAACG
>CACYDE010000352.1 GCA_902773045.1 uncultured Ruminococcus sp.
CGTTAGTATTCCTGCAAAAATTTGCCTTGTTCAGAACAAATTATCCTAAGCATAAATTGAAAATTTATTTCTTCACAGTTCCTAATCCTTGATAGAAAGCTTGTCTGTTTTCTGTTAAGGTTTAGTAAGAATATATATTTTATTGCTAAATTCTGGACGCCCCTTAAAAATAAGGAAGGATTTTTATTATGGCAAATTCAATCAAGACATTTGACAAATTCAGAGTATTCGAAACAGAATTTGCGGGTCGTCCGCTTGTTGTTGAAACAGGAAAAATGGCTCAGCTCGCAAACGGTTCATGTCTCGTGCGTTATGGTGAGACGGTTGTTCAGGTGGCTGTAACTGCTGCCCCGAAGCCGAGAGACGGAGTTGATTTCTTTCCTCTTTCGGTTGACTATGAAGAGAAACTTTACGCAGTGGGAAAGATCCCCGGTTCTTATCTGAAAAGAGAGGGAAGACCCTCCGAGAAAGCAATTCTTGTTTCAAGAGTTATCGACAGACCGATCAGACCTTTGTTCCCGAAGGATATGAGAAACGACTGCTCAGTTGTTGCTACGGTTATGTCCGTCGATCCCGATTGTTCACCGGAGATCACTGCGATGGTCGGAACTTCCATCGCTCTTTCGATTTCCGATATCCCGTGGAACGGACCTGTCAGCAGTGTTTCCGTAGGTTATGTTGACGGCGAATATGTTATTAACCCCGACAAAAAGCAGCGCGCAGTCAGCAAAATGGCTGTAACTGTGGCTTCGACCGACAGCAGGATCGCAATGATCGAAGCAGGCGCAGATTGTGTTTCGGACGAGGTTATGTATAACGGTATCATGGCAGGTCATGAGGCAAATCAGAAGATCATTGAGTTTATCAAGGGTATTCAGGCTGAAATAGGTAAAGAGAAGTTCTCGTACCCGAGCAACGAGCCTGACCATGATATGTTCGAGGCGATAAAATCGTTCTGTGAAGACGATGTCAGAGCTGCTCTCGATACAGATGATAAAACGGTCAGAGATGAGCGCCTGAAGCCTATCTATGACGCGGTTCACGAGAAATTCGACGAGCTTTACCCCGAAATGGAAGCTCAGATCGACGACTGCCTTTACAAGACTCAGAAGTTCATCGTTCGCCGCTGGCTTCTTGATGAGCAGAAGCGTGTTGACGGAAGAGGTATGGACGATATCAGACCTCTTGCTTCCGAAGTCGGAATTCTTCCGAGAGTTCACGGTTCGGGTCTTTTCACAAGAGGACAGACTCAGGTTCTTACGATAACAACACTCGGTCCCGTTTCCGACAAGCAGATCCTTGACGGAATCGACGATGAGGAAGAAAAGAGATATATTCACCACTACAACTTCCCGAGTTACTCCGTCGGTGAAACAAAGCCCAGCAGAGGACCCGGAAGACGTGAGATAGGTCACGGCGCACTTGCAGAAAGAGCGCTTGCACCCGTGATCCCGTCCGTTGAAGAATTCCCTTATGCGATCAGACTCGTCAGCGAGGTCGTTTCTTCAAATGGTTCAACATCACAGGGTTCCGTCTGCGGTTCAACTCTTTCGCTGATGGACGCGGGCGTTCCGATCAAGGCTCCCGTTGCCGGAATTTCCTGCGGTCTTATCACCGAGGGCGATCGCTGGATGACGATGGTAGATATTCAGGGTCTTGAGGATTTCTTCGGAGATATGGACTTCAAGGTTGCCGGAACAAAAGACGGAATCACAGCTATTCAGATGGATCTTAAAATCAGCGGACTTACGCCTGAAATGGTTAAGGAAGCACTTGAAAAAACTCATAAGGCACGCAACTATATCCTTGACGAAGTAATTCTTAAAGCGATCGACAAGCCGAGAGACGAACTTTCACCTTATGCTCAGAAGATGTTTACAACGACTATCCCTGCCGATAAGATCAGCGAGGTCATCGGAAAGAGCGGAAAGGTCATCAAGGAGATCCAGGCTCAGTTTGAAGTCAAGGTGGATATAGAAGAAAACGGCGAAGTCGGTAATGTTTTCGTCAGCGGTATGGATACGGAAAAATGCAAGAGCGCAGTTTCGGCAATTGAGCTTATTGCAAACGGTCCCGAGATCGGCGCTGTTTTCTATGGAAGAGTTACGAGACTTATGGATTTCGGAGCTTTTGTTGAGATCGCTCCCGGAATGGAAGGTCTTTGTCATATTTCCAGACTTGACGTTAAACGCACCGAACAGGTTTCCGATGTTGTTACCGAAGGAGATACGATCATCGTTAAGGTTCTGGAAATCGACGACAAGGGCAGACTCAACCTTTCCCGCAGAGACGCACTCATTGAGGTAGAAGGCTTGAAGCCCGAGAACGATATCAGCGAGCAGCCTCGCAGACCGAGAAACAACGATAGAAGAAATTTCAGACGTAACTGATAAATTCAGTAACAATATAATCTATAATTAAGAACAGAGAAACTTTTCTTTCTCTGTTCTTTTTTTGTTTCCGCAGACATATAATTTATAAAACGGAAGTGATAAAAAATGGACAAAACTCTCGAAAATATTTTTCGTCCCTTTGGCGATGTGTTTTATAATGCGCTGGATAAAGTCAAAGAGGATATAAGCGAGATTCGGGTCAGATGTGAAAAGCCTGTTGTGATCTATATTTGCGGCAAACCTTATTTTCTTGAACGAACAGGAAATATTTCTTTGCCGAAAAAAGCACTTGACCCGATAATAATTACATATCGGGAAATGAAAAATATTTTTTCAGCTTTATGTGAATTTTCGTTTTATAAATATCAGAACAATATAAACAATGGCTTTATTACAGTGAAAGGCGGTCACAGAATAGGGGTCTGCGGAACTGCAAATCTTTCCGATTCTTCTGTAAGATCCGTTTCCGATATTACCAGTTTTAACATCAGGATAGCAAGAGAATATATAGGCTGTTCGGAAAGCTTTTTTGAAAAAGTTGATATTCGCAGCGGAGTCCTCATTTGCGGGATACCTTCTTCGGGAAAAACTACTCTTTTAAGGGATATTGCAAGGAAGCTGTCAGGCGTAGATCTGAAAAAAGTTTCGGTGATAGATGAACGATGTGAAATAACCTCAAGCTTCGGAGGGATAACTGCTTTTGATCTCGGGCTTAGTGATATCTACTGCGGATTCCCGAAAGAAAAAGCTATTTTTCAGGCAATCAGGACGATGTCGCCCGAGGTGATAATTTGTGATGAGCTGACCGGAAACGACGCTGAAAGCGTCCTCATGACGCTGAATTATGCGGTCAGGCTTATCGCTTCGGTTCACTGCGACAGTGTGGAAAACGCTTTGAGAAACAGTTCGATAGTCCGTCTCCTCTCAACGGGGGCGTTTCGAAAAATTGTTTTTCTTGAAAAAGACATTCCCTGCAAAATCGCCAATGTCTATGATTCGGAGGAAATATTCCATGATTAAGATCACAGGTTTGATTCTCATTTTTCTTGCTTCGGTTATGACGGGGTTATTTCTTTCAGGAAAATTAAATGAAAAAATAAAATTTCTTATGTCAATAAAAACATTGTTTTATTATTTTAAACGTGAGATCAGTTATCAGGCACCGTCGTTAAAAGAGCTTTTTTCGGAAAACAGTGACTGTCTGACTGTGGAACTGACGAAAATGATAGCCGAAAAACTGGACAGCGGAATGAGTATGGAGGACAGCGTTAATTTTTCGTTCGAAAATGCCGAATGCGTAAAATTGCTCGGCAGAGATGAGGAAAGAGATTTGAGAAGGATATTTTCCGAAATCGGAAAGGGCGATTTCGAAAGTCAGATATCCATTCTTGAAAATGCAGTTGAAAAAACAGATATATTTATTGATAATGCGATCGAAGAAAAAAACAAAAAATCCAAGGTGTGTCTTGCTTCTTCAATATATGCCGGACTTGCCGCAGTGATAATTTTTATCTGAAAGGAAAGTTAAAATGGAGATAGATTTGCTTTTTAAAATTGCAGCAATAGGGATAATTGTGGCGGTTCTTAATCAAGTCCTTACGAGGGCGGGAAGAGACGATCAGGCAATGATGACGGCGCTTGTAGGCGTGATAATCGTTCTCACCATGGTGATACAAGAGGTCAGCAAGCTGTTTACAACCGTCAAATCTCTGTTTGGATTGTGATTATTATGGATATAATATCAATTTGTGTTTTAGGCGTTTTTGCGGTTCTCGGAAGTGTTGCCATAAGAAAATATAACGGTGAGATATCGGCGTTGCTCGTTCTTTCAGCGGTCGTTTTAATGGCTCTGACGGCTCTTCCTGTTCTTAACAGGCTTTTTGATTCTATCACAGAATTAACGTCTTCCGTTAACATAAAAAGCGAATATATCTCCGTTCTTATGAAATCGCTCGGGATCTGTTACATAACCCAGATATCCGTTGATATCTGCAAAGAAAACGGCAGTCAGTCGGTTGCGTCCCAAATTGAGATTGCGGGAAAACTTATAATTCTTATGATGGCGATCCCGATATACGGCGATCTTATCTCAATGATATATAATTTTCTCTGACTCTGTTCATGTTGCAATTTGTTAGTTTTGTGGTATAATATAAGTAATATTTGTGCAGATACGGCGGTGAGATAATGAGCGGAAAGTCAAATTGCGATTATTGTGTAAATTATTCGTACAACGATGAGTATGAATGTTATGAATGCCTGATAAATCTCGACGAAGATGAGATGTACAAATTTATTCAAGGTCAATTCGGAAGCTGTCCCTACTTCCGAATGGGCGATGAATATAAAATAGTTCAAAAACAAAATTAAGGTTAGGAATAATAGTGTATGGATAAAAAAATGTATAACCGGCTTGGAATTTGTGATGAAGTCGTCAATTTCAGTGAGAAAATACTTTCCGATCTCAGGGAAAGATTTGATGAGATAGATGAAACCGCTGAGTACAATCAGCTTAAAGTGATCTCAGCGATGCAGAAAAACAGAGTGAATGCGACTTGTTTTGCCGCAACAACAGGTTATGGCTACGATGATGTCGGAAGAGATAATCTTGAAAACGTCTATGCTTCCTGTTTTGAAACGGAAGCGGCTCTTGTGCGTCCTCAGATAACCTGCGGAACTCATGCGCTGGCGGTCGCGCTTTCTGCGATTCTGCGTCCGGGGGACGAGCTTCTCTCACCCGTTGGAAAACCTTATGATACTCTGGAAGAGGTTATAGGGATCCGAGAATCAAAATGTTCGCTGAAAGAATTCGGTATCTCCTACTCTCAGGTGGATCTTCTCTCGGACGGAACTTTTGACTACGAGGGGATAAAAGCCGCTATCACGGAAAAAACAAAGATGGTTACGATTCAGCGTTCAAAGGGATATCAGACTCGTCCGACGTTTTCGGTGACTCAGATCGGTGAACTGATCAAATTCGTTAAATCAATTAAATCTGATATTATATGCATGGTGGATAATTGTTACGGCGAATTCGTGGAAAAGATCGAACCTTCAAATGTGGGTGCTGATATGATCGTCGGTTCACTAATCAAGAATCCGGGAGGAGGACTCGCTCCGATCGGAGGATATATCTGCGGAACGAAAGAGTGCGTTGAAAAATGCGCCTATCGTCTCAGTGCGCCGGGTCTTGGTCAGGAGGTGGGAGCGAACCTCGGGATCATGCCTGCTTTTTATCAGGGATTTTTCATGTCGCCTACAGTAGTTTCGGGCGCGCTCAAGGGCGCTGTCTTCGCCAGCCGGTGCTATGAAAAGCTTGGCTTCAAGGTAGTTCCCGGTTCGGAAGAGAGCCGCCACGACATAATTCAGGCTGTTGAACTCGGTTCAAAGGAAAGAATGGTCGCTTTCTGCAAAGGAATCCAGGCAGCCGCTCCCGTTGACAGCTATGTGACGCCCGAACCGTGGGCTATGCCGGGATACGATTCCGATGTTATAATGGCAGCAGGCGCTTTCGTTCAGGGGTCATCAATAGAATTAAGCGCTGACGGACCGATCAGAGAGCCTTATGCCGTTTATTTTCAGGGCGGTCTTACGTGGTATCATGCAAAGCTCGGAATAATGATGTCGATCCAGAAGCTTTACGAAGCAGGACTGATAGATAGGAATTTGTTTTGAGTTAGGAAGTTTTACAGTAATTTAACTCATTGTGCTATAAAAAACAATATTAAAGTTTTGATCCAACTTTTTCAAAAGTTGGCGGTTTCCAAAGGCAGAGCCTTTGGTCGCTGACGCAGCAAATCAGTGTAGAAAATAAACTGCCCTCAGCGAAATCAGACTAA
>CACYDE010000353.1 GCA_902773045.1 uncultured Ruminococcus sp.
ATATACTTACAGAATTACAAAGATCACAAGCGACCTTACTGTTACCGTAAATGTGACAGAGAAAACTTCCGACACATCAAGCGAGACTGCTTCGGAAACAGACACATCAAGCGAAATCTCTTCCGAAATTGATACGTCAAGCGAGAAAGACTCAGAAACTGAAAGCGATAACGCCGACACAACGATGGATACAAATACCGAAATGGAAAGCGATTCTTCGGATGTGATCGAAGACACAGACTCTATGACAGAAAGCGATCCCGAGAACACCGAATCTGACACTGTATCCGACACCGAGAGCGATGTGTCCGATAAAACAACCGATACAGCTTCCGAAACGGAAAGCGATAATGCCGACACAACCACAGATATAAATACCGAGACGGAAAGTGATTCTTCGGATGTGATCGAAGACACAGACTCTATGACAGAAAGCGACCCCAAAGACACCGAATCTGACACTGTATCCGACACCGAGAGCGATGTGTCCGATAAAACAACCGATACAGCTTCCGATACGGAAAGTGATAATGTCGATACAACAACCGATACGGACTCCGACACGGAGAGTGATGTTACGGATACAACAACCGACACCGATTCCGACACGGAAAGCGATACAACGACAGATATCGATACCGACACGGAAGACACCGAAAGCGATTCCACAGACTCGGAAACTAAAAAGGAGTATTTGATCGGCGACGTAAATCTTGACGGTGAGATCACTGCCGATGATGCCATTCTTGTTCTCAGAGCAGGAATCGGACTTGAGGATTTCGGAGAGATCGAAACTATCCTCGCTGACGTTGACGGCGACGGAGAGATCACAAGCAACGACAGCATGGAGATCCTCAGATGCTCGATTGAACTCGAAGTGAATTCCGACGCAGGAAAGACGATCGAACTTTGATGACTGATTTTAACAAAATATTTTAGCGGATCCGATGCAGCTGCCTTGCTTTTACAGGGCAGCTGTGTTCTTTCAAAAGCAAAGCTTCGAAAAATAGCCCGTAAAAAACACAAAAAAATAAAATTATTAACAAATTGTTGTTTGATTAAAACGGACTTTTTTGTTATAATAAAAAAGATTTATATATACTTTGAACAGGGAGGAATCCGTTATGGGTTACACAATTGCACAAAAGATCATTAAAAATCATCTTCTGAGCGGTGAAATGACGGTCGGAAGCGACATCGGTCTGAGAATAGATCAGACGCTGACTCAGGACGCTACGGGAACTATGGCTTACCTTGAGTTTGAGGCTATCGGAATCCCGAGAGTAAAAACCGAAAAAAGCGTTGCTTACATTGACCACAATACTTTGCAGACAGGTTTTGAGAATGCAGACGATCACCGTTTCATCCAGACCGTTGCTAAAAAACACGGCATATATTTTTCACGTCCCGGTAATGGTATTTGCCACCAGGTTCATCTCGAAAGATTCGGTATTCCGGGTAAAACCCTGATAGGCTCGGACAGCCATACTCCCACAGGCGGCGGAATCGGAATGCTCGCCATGGGCGCAGGCGGTCTTGATGTCGCAGTAGCTATGGGCGGCGGCGCTTATTATATCACTATGCCTAAAATGGTCAAAGTGAATCTTACGGGAAAGCTTTCTCCGTGGGTTTCCGCGAAGGACGTTATCCTTGAAGTTCTCAGAATCATGTCCGTTAAGGGCGGTGTAGGAAAAATTATTGAATATTCAGGCGAAGGCGTTAAAACTCTTTCCGTTCCCGAGCGTGCCACAATAACCAACATGGGCGCAGAACTTGGCGCAACAACTTCGATTTTCCCTTCCGACGAGGTCACAAGAGAGTTCCTGAAGGCTCAGGGAAGAGAAGAAGTATGGACAGAGCTTAAATCCGATGAAGACGCAGTTTATGACGAAGTAATAGACATCGATCTCTCGGCTCTTGCTCCAATGGCTGCATGTCCTCACAGCCCCGATAATGTTAAAACCATCGAGGAGATCGGACCTCAGAAAATCGATCAGGTATGTATCGGTTCATGTACAAACTCCAGCTACCTTGATCTTATGAGAGTGGCTGCGATCCTCAAAGGAAAAACCGTTTGTCCGAGTGTTTCTCTTGCCATTGCTCCGGGTTCAAAGCAGGTTTATAATATGCTCGCTCTCAACGGAGCTTTGGGTGACCTTATAGCAGCAGGCGCAAGAATACTCGAATGCGCGTGCGGTCCGTGTATCGGTATGGGTCAATCTCCGAATTCCGCAGGTATTTCCCTCAGAACATTTAACAGAAACTTTGAGGGACGTTCCGGAACAGCCGATGGTCAGATCTACCTCGTAAGCCCCGAAACTGCTGCAGCTTCCGCACTCACAGGCGTTTTCACCGACCCGAGAACACTTGGTGACGCTGTTGAGATCAAGCTTCCCGAAAAGTTCCTCATAAATGACAATATGGTCGTTGCGCCGATCGAAGAGGATAAAATGGATACGGTTGAGGTTCTCAGAGGTCCGAACATCAAGCCTTTCCCGCAGACCTCACCTCTTGATGAGACGATCGAGGCTTCATGTGCGCTTAAAGTGGGCGATAATATTACAACAGATCATATTATGCCTGCCGGAGCAAAGATCCTTCCGCTTCGTTCAAATATCCCTGCAATTTCTCAGCACTGCTTCACGGTCTGCGACAAGGAGTTTCCGCAGAGAGCGCTTGCGCTCGGAAAATCGATCATTGTCGGCGGCGCAAATTACGGTCAAGGCTCGTCACGTGAGCATGCAGCGCTTGCTCCGCTTTATCTCGGAGTTAAAGCTGTTCTTGTGAAGAGTTTTGCAAGAATCCATAAGAGTAATCTTATCAATGCAGGTATCCTTCCGCTGACTTTTGTTAACGCAGATGATTACGAAAAGATAGATCAGGGAGATGAACTTGTAATTTCGGACGTTAAGTCCAAGCTTGAAAACGGCGAACAGATCGTTGTGACAAATGTTACGAAGGGAATTGATATCCCTGTTGACTGTGACCTCACGGACAGAACCCGTGCGATCATTATTGCGGGTGGTCTTTTGGACTACACAAGAGAAAATTCATAAATAATTTTAAAAGCTAAGGCAAAGATGTTTTTGAAAGGCAGCTTTGCTTTAGCATATACTGTTTTTTCTCTCAACAGCGGATAATATCCGGCATAAAAAGTATTACTTCACTCGGCATACGCTGCGTTTGGTGTGTTCGAATTGAGCTAAGCATGATTTCGTTTTTTGTAATGCTCAACTTTCCGCCCAAGCATTATCCGTTCCAAAGACATTAAACAGTATGATATGAAAACCATATTTTGTATGGCGGAGATACTGCATAAAAATATATAGATTACAATATCTTCTCTATAAGCGCAAAAAGCGCAAACGATATAATTTATCGGAAACGACATTACCGATAATAGTTATAATTTTCAAAAGGAGCATTATTTTATGGCTGATAAAATTCAAATGAAAACGCCTATCGTTGAGATGGACGGAGACGAAATGACGCGTGTAATATGGAAAATGATAAAGGATATTCTCCTTACACCATATATTGACCTTAAAACCGAATATTACGATCTCGGTCTTGAAAACAGAAACGCTACCAACGATCAGGTTACGATCGACAGTGCGGAAGCTACAAAAAAATACGGAGTTGCCGTTAAGTGCGCAACGATCACGCCTAACGCCGAGAGAGTGAAAGAATATAACCTCAAAGAGATGTGGAAATCGCCCAACGGAACTATCAGAGCGGCTCTTGACGGAACGGTTTTCAGAAGTCCTATTCTCGTTAAGGGCATCACGCCGTACATTCCGACGTGGACTAAGCCTATTACGATCGCACGTCATGCTTACGGCGACGTTTACAAAAACACCGAGATGATCGTTAAAGCAGGCGGCAAAGCGGAACTCTGCGTTACAAAAGCAGACGGAACAGAGGAGCGTTCGCTGATCCATGATTTCAAAACGGACGGTATCATTCAGGGTATGCATAATCTTGACAAGTCGATCGGAAGCTTTGCCCGCTCATGCTTTAATTATGCGCTTGATCTGAAGCAGGATATCTGGTTCGCTACAAAAGATACGATCTCAAAGAAGTACGATCACCGCTTCAAGGACGTTTTCAATGAAATATTTGAAAATGAATATAAAGATAAATTTTCCGAGGCAGGGATCTCGTATTTCTATACGCTTATTGACGATGCAGTTGCACGTGTGATCCGTTCCGAGGGAGGTTACATCTGGGCGTGCAAAAATTACGACGGAGATGTAATGTCCGATATGATCGCAACCGCGTTCGGTTCTCTTGCTATGATGACGTCTGTGCTTGTTTCACCCGATGGTGTTTATGAGTATGAAGCGGCTCACGGAACGGTTCAGAGACACTATTATAAGTATCTGAAAGGTGAAACAACTTCGACAAACTCGGTCGCAACTCTTTACGCTTGGTCCGGCGCTCTGAGAAAAAGAGGCGAGCTTGACGGGATCTGTGAGCTTTGTGACTTTGCCGATAAGCTTGAAAAAGCAACCGTTCAGACGATCGAAGAGGGAGTTATGACGGGCGATCTTGCGCTTCTTTCCAAGCTTGAGAACATCCGCAAAGTCGACACGGAAACTTTCTTGGTTGAGGTTGACAAGAGGCTGAAAGCGATACTTTGATCTGAATTTTGATTCTCTGCACGAAGGATCTTTTCCGTGGGGGTGCTGTTATGGCAAAAAGAAAAAATATTTCTTCTTCGGTTATCAGGAGACTTCCGCGATATTACCGTTTTTTGCGTGATCTTGATAAAGAGGGAATAACTCACGTAAGCTCAAATGAGCTTGCGAAAAGAATGAGATCGACCGCTTCTCAGGTCAGACAGGATTTTAACTGCTTCGGTGAATTCGGTCAGCAGGGAATAGGTTACAGCGTTGCTCAGCTTCGTGAAGAGATAGAAAATATTCTTGGCATAAAGTGCCATTATCCTGCGATACTTGTCGGTGCGGGAAATATCGGAACTGCTATTGCGAATCAGGTAGTTTTTGAAAACCGCTGTTTTGATCTTGTGGGTGTTTTTGACAAAGACCCGAGAAAAATCGGAAATCACATCGGCGAGATCGTCATTATGACCACAGACAATATCGAAAATTTCTGTGAAAAAAATCATGTGATGACAGCAATACTCTGTGTTCCCAAAAGCGCAGTAGACGGGCTTTCCGAAAGACTTTACAACGTTGGGATCAGAAGTTTCTGGAATTTCAGCCATTATGATCTTAGTGTTAAATATAAAGATGTGATCGTTGAAAATGTTCATCTGAGCGACAGCTTGATGCGTTTATGCTTTAAAATAAACCGCGAGCTGAGCGAAGAAGACAATTGACGGAAAACTACCCCGTGTTCTTTGAAGAATACGGGGTGTTTTGATTGAATTTTAGTATTAATCATGATCCGGATTTGAGCAGATTGCGGACATTGAATTTACAAAATATACACTAAAGAAGCATTTTTTTATGTTATAATTTACAAAACCGTAGTTTCTGTCACTCATTCTGTCAGATAGAAACGATGCAGTAAGAATTGTCGGGAGGAAGATTATGAACTCAAAGGATCTTGAATTTTACGGAGATTTAGCTCCGCTGCTCATTGAAAAAGAAAACTCTCTCTTATCTGAGATAAAAGGAATTCTTGACAGCATTAGTACAGATTCCGAAACAGCGCTTGCCGAACACCTGAAAAGCCGTATTAAAAGCTGTGACAGCATTAAAGAAAAACTCGGAAAGAATGATCTTGACGAAAACGCAGTAACAGGATTAAAAGAACTTTCCGATGTTATCGGACTAAGGATCGTAACTCATTTTGTGGGAGATATATATACTGTCCTTGAAAAAATACAACTCTCAAAAAAGTGGAGAGTTGTGACCGTTAAGGATTACATAACAAACTGTAAACCAAATGGTTACAGAAGTTTACATGTTATTCTTTCGGTTGATTTTGATTATCCGGGACTTGATCATATCAATGTTGAAATCCAGCTTCGGACTATTGCTATGGATTGCTGGGCAAGTCTGGAACACCAGCTGAAATACAAAAAGAATATAAAAAATACAGAACTTATTGTGAGCGAACTGAAACGCTGCGCCGATGAAATGGCGTCCACCGACCTTTCATTGCAGACGATAAGGGAAATGATTCAAAATCATGAATAAGAGGTAGTTTTATGAAAATACTTTACGCAGAAGATGAACAACAGATATCACGCGCCGTCACGGAGATCCTGAAAATAGAAGGTTTTGATGTGACTTCCGTTTATGACGGAGGAGAAGCATGGGGAAGGATATCAACAGGCTATTACGACGCTGTTATACTTGATATTATGATGCCCGTGATGGACGGTATAGACGTTTTGGAAAAAATGAGGAACAACGATATCTTCACTCCGGTTCTTATGCTGACCGCAAAAGCTTCGATCGACGACAGGATCAAAGGTCTTTCTGTCGGAGCGGACGATTATTTGAGCAAACCTTTTTCGATGAAGGAGCTTGTTGCAAGGATCAATTCTATGCTGAGAAGAAAAAATCAGTATAAAAATGAGATCCTTAAATTCGGGAACACATCGCTTGACTGCACTACAGGCGAATTGAAATCGGAAAAAAGCAGCCTGAGACTGAGCAATATCGAGGTCGAACTTCTTTCTTTTCTTGTGAAAAATCCCGGCGCTATATATTCCGGAGAAAAGCTCAATGAAATATTGTGGCAAAATTCCAAATCGGCTGACAGTATATCTCTTTACATTGCGTATCTGAAAAATAAACTGACTCAGGTATGCTCCGATTCAAGTATAATTATCTCCGATCCGGGCTATATCTTTGGGGTAAAGGGAAGATGAATAAATTAAGAAAAAAAATAACGTTCGTCGCATTTGCCGCAGTGACCGTAGTTTTTGCTCTTGCAGTGATATTTACGTTTGTGGGACTTCGGCTGTATAATATACGCCGCTCCGACGGAATGACGCATTTGATCGAGATCAATAACGGATATATCCCGAGGAGTCTGGAGTTCGAGAGTCTTGATCCCGACTACAGACTCTATTTCCTTCAAATTGACGATGAATCTGCTTACAGAACGAGATATTTTATAGTATATTTCGATGAATATTTTTCTGTTGACGCAGTAAATATCAATCACATAGCTTCCGTTGATGAGTCGGAAGCCGTTGACAAGGCTTCCGAAGCTCTCGAAAAGCGGTCGTCCACCGGCAGCATCGAAGAGTTCAGATACCGGGTCACACCGCTTGACTCGGGAGGTTATTCCGTTGTTTTTGTTGACTGTTCGGAAATGATAAACACGCAGAAATCAATACTTGTTATCCTGTCCTGTATTGCTGCCGATTTTGTAATTATTATAACTGTGATTTTTTCCGTGCTATCAAAAAAGGTTGTTCGTCCGTTTGAAGATAATGCGAAAAAACAGAAGCAGTTTATTACGGACGCGAGCCATGAGCTTAAAACGCCTCTCACAATAATATCCGCAAATGCGGAGGTTCTTGCTTATAAATATGAAAATAATGAATGGATAACAAACATTACCGATCAGGTAGAAAAAATGGCAAAGCTTATTAATGAACTCCTTACGTTGACCAGACTTGAAGAAATAGACAGCGATCTTATTGTTGAACCGATAAATCTGAGCAGTATTGTCAATGAAACGGCTTCCGAGTTTGATGAAAACTTTGAACGGAAAAATGTTGAAACGGTTAAAGATATAGAAGATAATATCGTCATCAATGGAAATTCCGAACAGCTCAAACGTCTTGTGTCGCTGTTAACCGAAAATGCTTCAAAATATGTTTCCGAGAATGGACGTTTGGAGATCTCTCTTCACAGAGAAAGCAGCTTCACGATCCTTGAGATCTTTAACACCTGTGAACTTCGAAATGATATTGATTACAGTCATCTTTTCGACAGATTTTATCGCCCCGACAGCTCACGCACATCAAAGACCGGAGGTCATGGTATCGGTCTTTCAATCGCAAGGGAGATCGTCAATCTTCACGGAGGAACAATTGAAGCGCTTCCGGAGAATGACGGTCTGCGGTTTAAATCAAAAATATCCAACAGACTAAAACTCAATAAACCCAAAAAGAGCGAACTGGCAACGCCAGACGAAAATCGCACACCGACTTTTTGGGTTAGGTGACTTTACCGCCTGCGTCCAAATTTGTCCCTTAGGAACTGTGAAGAAATAAATTTTCAATTTATGCTTAGGATAATTTGTTCTGAACAAGGCAAATTTTTGCAGGAATACTAACG
>CACYDE010000354.1 GCA_902773045.1 uncultured Ruminococcus sp.
CCTTTTCATTCTACAGCTTAGGCATTGAAAAGGAAACAAGCACGGCTGGCTTACCGTGCCTGTCACCTTATTTATTATTGTAGGAGGTGAGTGCAAATGATTAAACGTCTGAAAATTTACACTCCGTTTATAAATGCCGGTATTCAGGAAACAGCCTCGTATCGTGTGGATCTGATTATCGGTCTGTTTGGTGATGTTCTTGCTTGTTTTGTTTCATATTTTATATGGAAAGCCGTTTTTCTTTCAAGCGGAGGAGAAATGCTTCATGGATTTACGATGCCTCAGATGATCGTATACATTTTTTTGATTTTTCTGACGTCGGTGCTTATACACAGCGGCGGAACCTACGACATAGGTGAAGAGATCCGCGACGGTTCGATCGCCATGAGAATGTTGAAGCCTGTCAGTTACAATGCTACGTTTCTTTTTCAGGAAATAGGAAACAAGCTTGTGACGACCGTTCTTCTGATCGTTCCGCTTGTCTTTGGAGTCGAGGCAGTCAGGACCCATGTTATGGGACGCGTAGAGTTTGATATTGCGAGATTCTTTCTTTATCTTTTGAGCTGTATTTTTGCGTATCTCGTAAACTTCTTTTTCAATATATGCTTTGGATTTATCGCATTTGTTGTTAAGTATCTTTGGGGCGCGAACATGATGAAAAGCTGAATTGTCGGATTTCTGTCCGGTTCGATAATTCCGCTTGCGTTTCTTCCGGAAACGCTTGAAAGAATTTTTCTGATCCTTCCTTTTTCATCGCTTAGTTATACTCCCGTAATGATATATATGGGAATGTACAGCGGTGAGGAAATGTTTTATTATCTTGCTTTGCAGGTGTTTTGGGTATTTGCTTTCTGGGGACTTTCAAAGCTTCTTTGGTTCACAGCGTCAAAACGGCTCAGCGTTCAAGGGGGGTAAAGCATGAAAAAAATCAGAAGAGCTTTTCGTATGCACAGGATATTCGTTTCACAGGAGCTTAAACGAATGATGGAATACAAGGGAGATTTCATTATCGGGATAATAGGTTTTCTTTTTATTCAGGCTTCCAATCTTTTGTTTCTGACAATTATTTTCGGAAACATTCCCGATCTCATGGGATGGAAATATAGCGAAGTTGTATTTATCTACGGCTTTTCACTTATTCCAAAAGGTATAGATCATTTGTTTTTTGACAATCTTTGGTCAATAGGTCATTTTACCGTTCGAAAGGGAGATTTTGATAAGTATCTTACTCGTCCGATCAATACGTTGTTTCATGTTATGGTTGAAAAGCTTCAGATCGATGCCTTGGGAGAATTTCTGATGGGAGTGGTTCTCGTCGGTGTGACTATCCCGAAACTTGAGATCGAATGGAGTTTAGTAAGGGTGATACTGACGCTTGCGGTGATTCCTTTCTCAACACTGATTTATACAGGAATAAAAACTGCGACTGCGGCGATCGCTTTTTGGACTAAGAAAAGCGGAAATATAACATACATGTTCTACATGGTGAACGACTTTGCAAAGTATCCCGTCGATATTTACAACAAAACAATAAGGACTGTGATAACTTACATAATTCCTTTTGCTTTCACTTCTTTCTTCCCGGCGTACTATTTTCTAACGGGGAGGGATCCTCTCTTTAATCTGGGAATGACGGTTTTGATATCGATCATATTGATGTCTTTGGGAATCATAGTTTGGAACAGAGGGATAAAAGCTTACGAAAGTGCAGGCGCGTAATAAGCTGAAAATTTTATAGGTTGGATAACGTTTTTTCCGTATCCAACCTTTTTTTCATATAAAAATTTATATTTTATGTAAATCTTAATAAATGGTTAATACAAACGGTCGGATTTTATATTACAATTATAAAAGAAGAATTATTTTTTTGTTTACGCATAATATTTTACAAAGAAATAAATTATCCGATTTGTTTCTCTTTTAAACTGAAGATAATTATTATATAAAATCCGAGAAAAATATATTGATGAATAGTATGAGGGAGGATTTGAGATGCAAAATCCTTTTTTGAATCGTGTTTCAGACCCTGACAAATCCGACTATCTGACGTCGGCATGTTCGGTCAACAGGATCAGACTGCAAAAGCTCCCGATCTACGGGATCGACGATGAGATCGAAGGCTTGACCGTTAAGGAGTTTTTCAGTACTAAATTGGTGATAGATGAAATTAAAAAGAATGCGGATCTTTTGAAAATAGATCTTGGGAGTGTTCCCGAAAAAAAACTTCCGAGAGTTCTCGGAAAGAAGCTTGATGATGAGGACGAATCTGCTGCGGCGGAAGCTTTGAGAATAACGGAAAAATTCGGAAATCGGCTCGGGCTTCTTTTTTTGGCGCTTAAAGAAGGCGCGCCGGAAAACAGAGCGGCGAGAGAGGACTGGACAGATAAGCATTGGGAGTATTGGTCACAGATCAGCGATATAATATTGGTCGGAGGTCTTGCGAGCGGAAAAATAGGAGAGATCCTCAGAGAACGTGTGAATTATATTTTTTCTCTTGTTAATGTTCAGCCATATAATATTATTTTGTATGATAATGCTTCCGATGTCGGAATGCTTGGCTGTGCTACTCAGATCTCCTCTTCCGACGGAGTGAATATTGTGATGGATTTTGGTCAGACCAGCATCAAAAGGAGCTTTGTCGTAAAAAGCGCCGGTGAGATCACCGAAATCAGAAACCTTGAACCTTATCAGTCAAAGTATATGGACTGGGAGACACCCGATGAATGCGAAAAGCTTTGTCAGGCGAAGAAACTTCACAAGTATCTCATTAAAGCCATTGAGGATACTTATAATACGGCAAAAAAGATCACGCAAACAGAGCCGAACAGCGAGATAGTGATAAGTATTGCAAGTTATACGGTTGACGGAGCTTTGAATGCGGACAGAAGCGGTTATGCAAAATTATGTTCTCTTGGGGCTAACTATGCCGAATGCTTATGGTGGGATCTCTCGGGCAGACTGAGAAAAGATGTTATAGTTAAACTGATCCACGACGGAACAGCGATGGCGCTGAATTTTTCCGACAGAAAAAATACAGTCTGCCTTTCGCTTGGATCGTATTTCGGAGTAGGATTTCCCGAAACAAAGCTTGTCTGGCCGTTCAAAAACGAACATAAATAAAAATTTAATTTGTTGTGCTATAAAAAAATATTAAAGTTTTGATCCAACTTTTTCAAAAGTACCCCAAGGGCACGCGCAGCGAGAAATTGTTTATTTACGATTATTTATTTGCCGAAGTAACAATATAAAGTTTTGATAAAAATTTTATTTACTCAAACTTCCCATACTCAAAATTACAATGAATGTAAAGTCTATCGTAGGTCTTCGATGTAAAGAACAGTTTTCGCTATCGAATCCGAGATCATTCTTCGGTCAAAGCTATTGTCGTCACCCATACCCCAGCCCCCCTTTCCCTCAAGGAAAAGGGGTCTATCGGGATAGAGGGCATCCCATCGGGGCTATCGCCCCGAACCCATTCAATCGGTTGCTCGAAACTCTGTTCATATTCCTAAAAACAAAGTTTCGATAAGGAAAGATGGGTAATTATTATGTGGGAAGTTTGAGTTATTTATTGGAACATTAACAGCACGAAAAGGAAATTGAAAAGTGCTTCCTGAATGTGACAAAATATTTGTGAAAGATATGGTATTATATTGGTGTATTTCCGAAAAGGCGGTGATGTTATTGACGGTAATTGATTTGAGGGACGAGATGTACAAAAGGCAGATAGATATAATTGAGATTACCGACGATTATATTTATTATGCCGAGGAATTAAAAATCAACGGTGTGGATACGATCTACCTTTACAGCTACAGCTTTGAGGACGAGTGTGAAAAGGTGATGTCTTTTTTTGCTTTTGACGATTCGACGTATCTTCAGCATTACTATGCCTGTGACGACAGCATAATCGTGCTTTTTGAAAATGATTCAAACCGTGTCTGGATAGTGAAGGTCGACAAACATTCGAACGAAGAGGTTCTCCGAAAAAAAATTCCGCTTATCGGAAGATTTTTTGAGTGTATTCCGATAGACGGCAGCAATATTATAATTTATACGAAAGCCGACAGCAACAGCCGTGAGCTTTTCAACCGCTGCCTTGAGGAGACAAACTGCGACTGCTTGGCAAATCTTTACGATCTTGAAAAGGGCTACCGTTATTTTATACGGGATTTCAAAACTGCAGCGCTTTTAAGAAACAGTATGCATGAATTTACGGATTTGAAAGGAACGAAGAAGATAATTCTGAGTGATCCCTACTGCAGTGAGGAGGAAAAGAAAGAGCTTTCGAGAGAACTTTCTTCTATCCCGGAGGATATCCGTGACAATATATGGGTTATCTCAAAAGAAAAACTGCTTGATGAATTTAAAAGCGGGGAAGATAATGTTGAAATGAAAAGGGTCGCAAGCGCGGGCGCAGAGGGTATAGTGAGGTTTGAGTGTATCAGCGGAAATGATATTATCTTTCGAGCGGGTATTTTTTCTCACGGAAAGGAACAGTTTTTGAAAATGTCAACGGTAGACGGAGAGGTTGATCCGATAGGAACGGTTCAGCCGAAAAGTGAGGACTCATACTGCTTTACCGATGTTCAAAGCGGAAAGATCTACCGAATGACCCGTGATGATGAAAATATTACCCTCAAAGGAGAAATCAACAGCTCTGCCTCGATCACTTACCCTCACAGCGTCGGAAAAATCGAATGCTGCATTGACGACAGGTTTGTGATCGCGAATAATTCAAAAAGCTACAGTGAACCTTCGATGTCGATTTATGACGGGAAGCTTAATTTGACGGATACATATCAGGCAAGATTCAAAACAAAGGGAGAGGTTCTCGTTTTCTATTAAGGTGATAAAAATGACTGTTCGGGAAATAATGAAAAATATTTTACGTACTAAAAATATATCGACTTTTAAAGTGTTCACCGGGTCGGCAAGTTCCGACGGACAAAACGGTGCAGAGTTCTGTGAATCAAAGAATATTGATCTCCGCAGCGAAAATATAACGGATAAAAAACAGTTCACCGGGGTCGAATTTTACGTTCCCGGTTTTTTATGTATGAGGTGATAAATTTTGACGGAAGATCAGAAAAAACACGCCGCAGAGCTGAAGCGTTTACAAAAGGACAAGCGTTTTCGCGAGAAGATCGACAGAAGAAAAACGCAGATCATGAACGAGATCCCGTGTTTTAAAGAAAAATATAAATTCGCAGATGATGCGGAAAATGAAAAAATCAAATCGTTTCTTTCAATGATCCCTTCCCTGACTCCCCTGAGACCGGATTTCACTAAACTTTCTTTTTCGGAATCGATTAGTATCGACGACTGCAAAAGTATGAACGGTGAAGTTTGGCTTGCCTTTTTGGAGGGAGATGAAGTTTTGCTGAAAATCGGTGTTTTAGGCTGTATTTCGGATTTTGCCGGAGATATTGATGATTGGATCTGTTTCGGCAGTTATATGTTATTTTTGTTTGGGGACATGAACAGCTTTATTTTCATTGATGACAATTCGGAGATAACATATGCACAAATATTTTTGTCATAATAATTAATTTTTATCGTCTTGTAACTGTTGTGATTTTTTGTAGATACCAAACAATTCGTCTGTCCGAGTAACACAGAGTGCTTTTCTTATTAAATAAATTTATCTTGTTTGATACAAATAGTACAAAAATAAGCGGAGAATTGTTATATCTTATATCAAAATGTTACCACAAATGTGTAATTAATAGTAAAATAGTGAATAATTACAAAATAAATTTACAAATTTTGTAGTTAATTTGTGTAAAATCCCTTGAAAAAATTTCTTTTTTTTGGTATTATATAAATGTATATCAAATAGTTGCAGCTATTTTAAAAATTTCTGTTTCGGAGTAAAATTACGTGAAGTAAATCATTGTTATTTGCAGAGCGCAATATATTCGAAATTGAAAGAAAAGGAGAGTATATACTATGATAGACAGCATCGTACAGGGGCTTCTTGATGATTTTCATGCTGGCAGCAGTGTGAGAGCGTATGATTTGCTTGGTGCGCATAAATCGTACATGTTCGGTCAGCTGGGCGTTGTTTTCCGCGTTTGGGCGCCGAACGCTGCCGGGGTTTCGGTTGTCGGAGATTTCAACTATTGGAATCCGGAAGCGAATCCCATGGGAAAGATCAGCGAAGCGGGAGTCTGGGAATGCTTTGTTCCCAATGTGGTCGGAGAGTTCGACAACTACAAGTATTGCATTGATACTCAGTGGGGTGAAAGACTCTACAAGTGTGATCCCTACGCTTTCCATTTTGAAACACGCCCGAACAATTCTTCGAAGTTCTATGATATTGAAGGCTATGATTGGGAGGATGATGAGTGGATCAAGAACAAAAAGCCCGATCCTCACCACGCCGAGCCGGTGAACGTTTATGAGGTCCATGCCGGTTCATGGAGAAAATCCGAGAACGGTGAATTCATGAGCTACAGAGAGCTTGCGGATCAATTGATCCCTTACGCTGCGGAGATGGGATATACTCACATTGAATTTATGCCGCTGACTGAGTATCCGTTCGACGGTTCATGGGGCTATCAGGTTACGGGGTATTACGCTCCGACTTCACGTTACGGAACGCCGCATGATTTCATGTACCTTATTGATAAGGCTCATCAGGCAGGGATCGGAGTTATTCTTGACTGGGTTCCGGCTCATTTTCCCAGGGACTCTCACGGACTGATCCGTTTCGACGGAACATGCTGTTATGAATATGAGGACTGGAGAAAAGGCGAACATAAGGAATGGGGAACGCTTGTTTACAATTACAGCAGATATGAAGTTGTAAGTTTCCTGATCTCAAGCGCCATGTTCTGGATGGATAAGTATCATGTTGACGGAATAAGAGTCGATGCGGTTGCATCTATGCTCTATCTTGATTACAATCGAAAGGACGGCGAGTGGTGCCCGAATATGTTCGGGGGAAAAGAGAATCTTGAAGCGATCGATTTCCTCAAAAAGCTTAATTCAACGGCAGCGAAGCTTTTCCCGGGAAATATGATGATCGCGGAAGAGTCTACGTCATTCCCGATGGTTTCACGTCCGACCGATATGGGTGGTCTTGGCTTCAGCTACAAGTGGAACATGGGCTGGATGAATGATATGCTCAGGTATCTTGCACTTGATCCGATCTATCGCCCTTATCATCACGATAATCTTACTTTCTCTCTTATCTACGCTTTCAGTGAGAATTTTATGCTCCCGATAAGCCATGATGAGGTGGTTTACGGAAAGTGTTCTCTTATCAACAAGATGCCGGGCGACTATGAAATGAAATTCGCCGGAGTGAAAACATTTGTTTCTTATATGATGTCTCATCCCGGAAAGAAACTCACCTTCATGGGTTCGGAAATAGGTCAGTTTGATGAATGGAACTATCAGGGCGAACTGAACTGGGAAATTCTCGACTATGAACGTCACAGACAGCTTCAGCAGTTCTTCAAGGATATCAACAGATTCTACAGAGAAAATCCTCCGCTTTATGAGGTCGATTTCTCGTGGGAGGGTTTCCAGTGGATCTGTCACAGCGACTATCAGCATTCTATCCTTCTTTTCCGAAGAATAGACAAGAAGGGCGACGAGATAATAAGCGTCTGCAATTTCCAGCCTATGCTTCGTGAAAATTACATCGTCGGAGTTCCCTGCGCGGGAATTTATGCCGAGGTTTTCACGACTGACGCCGAGGCTTACGGAGGAAGCGGTTTCACCAACGGAACCGAGATCAAATCGAAGAAAAAATCTTGTCATGAACTCGAAAATTCTATCACGATCACGATCCCTCCGATGTCCGTTATGTTCTTCAAATGCGTAAAGAAGACTGTTCCGAAAAAGAAGTCTGCGGAAGAGAATAAAGCAAAAGGTGAGGATAAGAAGGCTTCGCGGAAGATCACTAAAGCCGAAAAATCTAAAAAAGAGGATAAAGCTTCGGAGGATCTGACTGTGAAAACCAAGATCCCGAAAAAGTCGTCCGAAAAAACGCAGACGGATGATGAAGCCGTGAAAGCGGAATCTCCGAAAAAGACAACTGCCAAGGCCGAATCAAAAAACAATAATTCGGAAGAGAAAACAGCGAAAGCAAAACCTTCAAAGAAAACGGAGAAATCGGATGAACCAGACGTTCCGGAAAAAACTTCGGGCAGGAAAACCGTAAAAACCGAAACGGCTGCCGCGGAGGAAAAACCCGAGAAAAAAGGAAAAGAATCCGATAAGAAATGATAACGGTATTATAGTTGTAATGTCGGGAACAAGATAGTTCCGACGTTTCCCGACATTACATTTAAAATGGATGTTATAGGAATTTTGAGTTTAACATCTGATATTAATAATGCTTTTTACGATCACGTTCTGTCCGGGGGACGCTCCCGAGAAGTTTACGACAGTTCGCGATGAAAACTATATCGAAGAAAATAAATTTTAAAATTTGAATGGAGGATTTAGTATGCTACCAAAGCAGGAGGTTGTGGCAATGCTTCTTGCGGGAGGACAGGGAAGCAGACTTGGCGTTCTCACAAGGAAAGTTGCTAAGCCGGCAGTTCCGTTTGGCGGAAAATACAGGATCATTGATTTCCCGCTTTCAAACTGCGCCAATTCCGGCATCGAGGCCGTAGGCGTACTCACGCAGTATCAGCCACTTGTACTTAACGATTATTTAGGAAACGGTCAGCCGTGGGATCTTGACAACGATAACGCAGGTGTACATATTCTCTCGCCTTATGAGCAGAAAGACGGTGCGAATTGGTATTCGGGTACAGCCAACGCTATCTATCAGAATATTAATTTCATCGAGCGTTACGATCCCGAATATGTTCTTATTCTCTCGGGCGATCATATCTATAAGATGGATTACTCCAAGATGATCTCGTTCCATGCCGAGCACAACGCAGACTGCACTATCGCTGTCATCGACGTTTCCCTCGAAGAAGCTTCGAGATTCGGAATAATGAACACAAATCCCGATGGTTCGATCTATGAATTCGAAGAGAAACCTGCTCATCCGAAGAGCACAAACGCTTCGATGGGAATTTACGTTTTCAGCTGGGACAAGCTCAAGAAGTATCTTGTTCTCGATGCCGCAGATCCAAACAGTTCCAATGACTTCGGAAAGAATGTTCTTCCGGCTATGCTTGCAAACGGGGAGAGAATGTTTGCCTATCCGTTTGAGGGCTATTGGAAAGACGTAGGAACGATCGACAGCTTGTGGGAAGCTAATATGGATCTTCTTGATCCCAAGACCAAGCTTGATCTGACCGAAAAGAAGAACAAGATCTATTCGCGAAATCCCATGATGCCGCCGCATTTTGTTGCCGATTGCGCTCAGATCCAGAATTCAATGATCGCCGACGGCTGCAATGTTTACGGTTCGCTGGAGTTTTCAATGCTGTTCCATGGAGTTACCGTGAAAAAAGGAGCTGTCATCACCGACTCGATCCTGTTCCCGGGGGTCGTTGTTGAAGAGGGCGCACGGGTGAACTATGCGATAGTATCCGAGGGGACCGTGATCGGCAAGAATGCTGTCATAGGTTCAAGACCGGAGGATACGGAAAACCGAGACGACTGGGGAATTGCCGTGATCGGTGAAAATCTCAAGATCGGCGAAGGCGCGGTTGTTCCGCCGAAGGCAATGATCGACGAAGACATCAAGGGGGTGAATTAATATGGCAGGAAGAAATATGCTGGGATTGATCCTGACTAACTTTCAGGATACTTATATTCCAGAGCTGACGACCAGAAGAACATTCAGTTCGATCCCGTTCGGGGCGAAGTACAGGCTCATAGACTTCTCACTTTCAAATATGGTCAATTCGGGCATCAGTAAGATCGGTGTTGTTACGAAGAATAATTACCTTTCACTTATGGATCATATAGGTTCGGGAAAAGCATGGAACCTTTCAAGAAGAAGAGGCGGACTCACGTTCCTTCCTCCGTTTGAGAATACTGTTGATAAGTATAATACTTTTGTCCAGACGATAGATTCCATCAGCAATTTTATCGATCATTCTTATGAGGATTATGTTCTCATTTCAAGTTCCATGTCTGTTGTTAATATGGACTATCAGCAGATGCTCAACGCTCATATCAAATCAAATGCGGATATTACGATCTGCTACAGAAATATGCCTGTGAGCAAAAATTCGACATTCGATAACGTTGTTTTCTCTCTTGATTCAAATAAGCGAGTTTCGGAAGTTCTCATCAATCCGAGAAATCTCGAAACAGCGAACTGCATAATAAACACATGTGTGATCAAGAAAGATCTTCTGTTTGATATCGTTTCCGACTGTATGAGCAGAAGCAAGTACACTTTCTCGAGGGACGTTATTCAGCCGTCCGTTAAGGAATACAATGTTTTTGGCTATGAGATCCCGGGATACTGTGCGGACATTGATTCTATCCAAAGTTATTTCAAGGCTAACATGGACCTTTTGAGATCTGATGTTAGGGAAGAGCTTTTCAACATGCGCAACCCGATCTACACTAAGGTCAGAGACGATATGCCTACCAAATACGGTCTTAACAGTTCGGTCAGCAATTCTCTCATCAGCCCCGGGTGCGTCATCGAAGGCGAAGTTGAAAACAGCATCATTTTCAAGGGCGTAAGGATCGCAAAGGGCGCCAAGGTTTCGAACTGCATTATTATGCAGGACTGCGACATCGGTGAAAATACAACTTTAAGCTATGTGATCTGTGACAAAGACGTTGTTGTTTCTCCGACCCGTATGCTTTGCGGAATAGACTCCTATCCCGTTTGTATTTCAAAGGGAAGCGCCGTTTAAGGAACCGCTGATTAAATAACGTCATACGTACTTGGTACTCATCTCGCTTATTCTTTTTCGTCAAATTGTCCTCAAAAATCTTGAAATACTCCCATCGGCGCATGTCTTTTGGGAGCGGTAGTATTCCTGACGTTCTTTCGAATAATTTGCATGAAAAATTTCTGCGCGATATGATGACCGGATCTGATCAGGGTCTCCTTAATTATGGTAAAATAATTACATATATAATCTCCGCTCCCTTAGATCATGGGGGCGGAGTGAATAAATAACTGAAAATTGAATATATGATTTTCAATGCCGTGATCGGTTGATTTTCGGTGTCCTTAAAGGAATATGAAGAATTGTTGTATTCAGTTGAAAATTTAGGAGGTTATAAAAATGAGAGTGTTATATTGTACCAGCGAAGCAAAGCCTTTCGCTGCGTCGGGCGGTTTGGGAGATGTTGCGGGATCGCTTCCGCAGGCTCTCCGTCAGAGAATGATCGGCTGTCGTGTTGTAATGCCTTTGTACGGCGATATTCCGCAAAGTCTCCGTGATACCATGCATTATATCACAAGCTTTACGGTTCCCGTTTCATGGCGTCATCAGTATTGCGGCGTTTTTGAAGCACGTTATAACGGCGTTCTCTATTATTTTATTGATAATGAATATTACTTCAAGCGCAACGGTCTGTACGGTTTCTATGATGACGCGGAAAGATTCGCTTTCTTCTCGCGTGCTTGTCTTGAAATGCTTCCTTATGTTGACTTTAAGCCTGACATCATTCACTGCAATGACTGGCAGACCTCCCTTGTTCCGACATACTATTATCTTTTCTATTCCCATAACGGTTGGTATCATGACATCAAGAGTTTGTTCACCATCCACAATATCCAGTATCAGGGTAAGTACGGCTGGGATCTCAACGAGGACGTTGTAGGAATACCTGCCCAGGATGGAGCGATCCTCGACCAGGACGGTAAGCTTAACATGATGAAGGGCGCTATTGTCTGCTCGACAAAGGTCAACACCGTTTCTCCGAGTTACGCTCTTGAAATTAAGGATCCTTGGTTCAGCCACGGTCTTGATCCGGCTCTCAACCTCTTCCACTACAAGCTTTGCGGTATTCTCAACGGAATTGACAACGCAAGCTACGATCCTGCAACTGATTATCACCTCTACGCTAACTATACCGCAGACAACCTCTACGGAAAGAACGAGTGTAAGAGAAGACTCCAGGAGCGTCTTAACTTGGATCGCAGAGAAGATATCCCAATCATCAGTATGGTTTCGAGAATGGTTTCCCACAAAGGTCTTGATCTTGTCCGCGACGGAATAGACAATATTCTTCAGAATAACGACTGTCAGTTCGTAATTCTCGGTTCCGGCGACGCTGAGTATGAGGACTTCTTCAGAAATCTCCAGTGGAGATATCCGGGCAGAGTGTGCTCATGCTTCGGTTACGTGAATGAGCTTTCAAGAAAGATCTATTCGGGTTCCGATATTTTCCTGATGCCTTCGAAGAGTGAGCCGTGCGGACTCTCTCAGATGATCGCTCTCCGTTACGGTACTATACCGGTTGTAAGAGAAGTTGGCGGTCTGAAAGATTCTATCCATGACAGTCAGGACGGCTACGGCAACGGATTTACTTTCCGTAATTATGACACATGGGATATGGTCAGTGCGGTCAACCGTGCGATCAACGGCTACTGGAACAGAGACGGTTGGGTAAAGCTTGTTTGGAGAGCAATGACTTCCGACTACAGCTGGGACAGATCGGCAAGCGATTACATCAATGTTTACAACGACGCTATGCGCCAGCCTAATCCGTAATTACAAGTGATGATATATTGACAGAAAAACGGCACATCGATTTTTTTGATCGGTGTGCCGTTGTGTGTTTTATACTGTTATCATATAAAAGTTCGTTCATATTATCAGCTTATCAGTATAACTTGCCGTCGTAATATTGAAGCATCAAAAGCGTCACTTCGCTGTAGTTGGGTTCGGCGTCATAGATATCAAGGTATGTGTCGGTTATCGTTTCGTTGATGTTTTCCATGACTTCGTCCTTTATCACCGATTCTTTTTCGACAAGAAATTTTTTCGTTTCTTCATCGTAGCAGTGGTTATCGAAAGAAACGGCAGGATCTATTTTCACCTGAGACCAATAGCGGTCTTCGCCTGCGCAGTCAAAGTAATCGTTGTTTATGTAATTTAATACACTGAGGTATCCTGAGTATTTCAACATGTTATTGCTGCTTTCCGTGCATGCAATATATGACATGAAGTTGGCTTCGTCCTCATAAATGTATCCTTTAAGATGAGAAAGCTCATGCGCGATAACGTTAGGCATATAGGTCGTTGAAGTGTATGTGTTGTAGTTTGCTTCCATTGAAAACGGAAAGTAGACTCCGATGATCCCTGATTGATACATAAAGTATGAACCGAGGATCGGCTTTGCATTCGGGTAATAACCTTTCATTCTCGGAAATTCTCCCGAGATCCCGAGAAGCGCTTCTTTCACGTCTTGGCTTACATCGCCGTTGTAAATTACGTTTCCGTTTTTGTCGCGTTCCACTTTTTCGGAAAGCTCGTTGCAGTTTTCCACAATGTAATTTCTGAGGATCTCAATTTGCTCGATGGAATATTTTTTCCCTCTGTTTCCTCCGAAATCGAGGTGAGATGTCTGATAGAGAATATTGCAGTTTAGCGTCATTATCAGAATAACCGTAAGAATAAATGTAAGCGTTGATTTTAAGCAGACGTTTGCGAATTTTTTGAATTTCTTCTTTTTTCTGAGAAACGGAAGCAAAATTAAAACCACAGCCGCTGTCATAAAGATGAGGATAGCGATCGGGATAAGTATTTCTCCGACGGAGAACCTGAACAGCCCGGTCAGACGACAGTAAGGCTCGGAGATGAAGCGGAAGATGTGATCGTCATAAAAATCGCTGAACGCAGGGATCCCCGATAAGAGGTTAAGAGCGGTTATAATTATTGTGTAGATAATTGTGAATATCCAATATTTCTTTATTTTCTTCTTTTTGCTTTTTTTTGATTTTCCCGTGGATATCGCCTTGGGCTTAGCTTTTTCTTTAACAGGCATGGTTGACCCCCGAATCAGTATTTTGAATAAATATTTCTTCCGTAGATATAATCCACGTCGCGTTTGATCTGTTCGGAAAGTTCCGTCAGATTCGAAAATTTCCGTTCATCACGAATGAAGTACAGCAGTTCCGTCTTGATTTTTTTTCCGTAAAGCTCACCTCTGAAATTCCCGAGAATATGAGTTTCGACGTTCTTGAAATCTCCGCCTACGGTCGGTCGTGTTCCCACATTTGTCACAGCCTCGAAGCGTTTTCCGTCTATGTAAGCAAAGGAAGCGTAAACGCCTGATCTGGGGCTTACGAATATCGCAGGGAGATTTTGGTTGATCGTCGGAACGCCGACCGTTCGTCCGTTGTGTTTTCCTTCAACTACAATATCTTCCACAGAAAACGGTTTTCCTAAAAGCCGATTTGCGGTTCTCATTTTTCCGTCTTCGATCAAAGATCTGATCTTGCTGGAGCTTACAACAATGTCGCCGAAGCAAACCGGCATTGTGACAAAAACTTTGACTCCTTTTTTTTCGCACAGTTCACGGAGCATTTCCGCGTCGCCGCGTGCGTTTTTTCCAAATCTGTAGTTAAATCCGCAGAAAAGAGCTTTAACATTCAATTGTTTTATCAGAATATTATTTACAAAATCTTCTGCGGAGGTGTTTCGTATAGTCATAAAGTCTATTGAAAAACATTTTTCAACGCCGAGAGATTCGAGAGTATTTTCCTTTTGATTTTGACTCATGACAGCCCTCTGAGGGGCTTTTCCGAGAACGGAAGCCGGGGAGGCTGTGAATGTGAAGACCGTGCTGACGAGATCGTTTTTTTTCGCATATCCGCACATGTCTGTTATTATTTTCTGATGACCGATATGAACTCCGTCAAAACACCCGAGTGCGGCGCACGAAACTTCCTGCTGAGGTTCTATATTATTTAATACGCGCATAAAATGCCTCTTTTAAATCTTGATTTTTATATTTTTATTTTACAACATTATTCGTCTTTAATCAAGAAAAATCATCAACAGGAATTATTTGTTTCTTTGATCGTAAGTGAAATATAAAATCTAACAGAAAAAACTTAAAAAATTAAATAAAAAACTGTTGAATTTTTTTAGTTTATATCTTAAAATAAGAAGTAGAAGAAATGAAGTGAGAGATAAAATGAAGAAAAAGAATAATTATATCCCCCTCATTGTATCGTTTGTACTTATAGTTTTGATTTCAATCGGCGGTGTTTTTTTCTTTTCCTCAAATTTCCGAAATGAAAACGGGTTTTCTTATGATCCGCCGTTTTCATGGGATCAGATAACAAAAGGAAAAGCGTCCAAATCAAGCTGTGTTCTTGCTTCACGAGTCGAGGCGGAAACGGACGAAGAGCTGGAAGAGCTTTTTTCGCTTTGGAAAATGACGAAAAGCGATGAAAATTACAACCGTATATTAAGGAAGTACGAAATCATTGACAGCGGTTCACTCGAAGGCGCTTTGAATTACTATGAGGGTTTCGGATATATGCCCTATGAAGGGAGTACAAAAAGCGAGTATGCGATCGTGACTTACTACTACTTTTTCTCTTCAAAGGGAAAGCTGATTTTTAAACTCACCGACTGGGGAACGGCGGAGAAAATCAGCGTTGATCTCGGAGACGACGTTTCAACTTATGTTTATATTCCATGAACATTTTTATCAAAGGAGATGGCAGTATGAAAATAATGATAAAATGTTTTAATATCATTGCATCGCTGATTATAATTGTCACGATATTTTCTTCGATCTATTGTTCGATAAATTACAGCGATTATTACTGGGGGCTGTATTATACATGGGAGGAGGTAACCTTCGGACGGGAAAATGAAATAAGCTTTGTGGCTGTGACAAATTTTGACGCGGTAAGTCTTGAAGAGTTGACAGATATCTATTCTTTGAAAAATCTTGAATACGGCACAGATGAATATAACAATATTGTAGATACTTACAAAGTAGTTCAGGCAGGACGGGGAAAAGAAGTTATGGAATATTATTCCGATCTGACTTACTACGGATATCACGGAGAAACAGAAGCCGAAGCTTTTAAAGAGACCGAGACGTCCGACGAACCGGAAACTTCCGACAGACCCGAAACGCCGGGAGAGGCTTCAAAAGATAAGCTGTTCATATATTTTTTCACATCCCACAATGAATTCGTTTTTGAAATTATAGACCCACAGGACGGAAAGAATATACAAATTGAGTTTGAGGGAGATCTTGCCCAATATACCTATTTGAAAAATGAAAAATGAAATGAGGGGCGGATCAAATGAAAAAAAGAAAATTTAATATTTGGACGCTTATCGCTTCACTGGGAGTCGTTGGCACTATAGCAAGTTCTGTGATCTTTTCGATTTTCGTCATAGACTATGAAAAGAATATATATTCATGGGACGAAGTGACTCATGGAAAACTTAGCGAGGTCGATTACACTGTGATCACACGTTCCGAAGTTGAAACCGAGGAAGAAATATCTAAGCTGTATTCTTTGAAAGACAAAGTACACGGAGAGACAGAGAGGAAAGAATTGTCGGAAAAGTATTGGATAGCGGACAGCAATTCGAAAAAAAATTCGCTGAAGATCTATGAGTACTTTGATTTTAAAATTGTCGGTTCGGAATCCGAAAATGCAGGCGAGACAATTCCGTATTGTATTTACTGCTTTGATTCGACCGGAGAGCTTCTGTTCAGCATGGTCGATCGAGGAATCAACAGAGGGATAAAGGTGACGGCGGACGGCGTGGAAACGCATTATGTCTACGCTTCGCATACTCTTTTGTGACGCCGAACGAGGTTTTGTTTCGGGCTATCTGTCCGGAGTTAGACGTTTTTGTGATTTTGAAAAAATCTTTTAATTTTTATGATCGATTAATGAATAAGCTGCAAAGGAGAAAAAGAAAGATGAAAAAATTACCTGCTGCTGCGGTTCTTGTTTTGGCGGCAGTGATCGCAGTGACATCGGCAGGCTGCGAGCCGAAAAGTGATGTTGATTCGGAAATGACTGTGAGTGAAAATAAAGCCGAAAAAAGAACCGCGGATGAACTGCGAGCCGAGATC
This sequence comes from uncultured Ruminococcus sp., assembly GCA_902773045.1. Lineage (GTDB taxonomy): Bacteria > Bacillota > Clostridia > Oscillospirales > Acutalibacteraceae > RUG592. The sequence continues at coordinate 16,963 of CACYDE010000354.1, forward strand.
ATCGGTCAATGGGGAAGGCTTGATGAAGTAATGCACTATTTCAATCCCGATATGTCCTGTGTTATCGGCGGAATGCAGGGAACTTATGATATTGATGAAAATGATAATCTTATCATGACGACTATGAGCGGCTCGGAGACCGTATATGAATGGGCGGCTATGAGAACTCAGGCCGAATCGGAAAATTACTGGTTCCTTGACGGAAACATTTTAAAGGTCAACGGAAACGAATTTGTTAAAATCGAATCGGAGAACACACCGGATCTTCCGTTTTCGGAATAACGGTGAGAGAACTATCCCGGGGTTTGAGAATGTTTGACTTTCCGATTTTAATGTGTTAATATTTATGTGGTAAAAACAGACGATTGTAATTCAAAAGCAGTCAGAAAAAATGATTGATGGAAGCGGAAAAAATATAAAATTAACGATTTTTTGAACCGCTTAAACAAATGTTCTTTATTTTTACAATTAGCTAACGATAAAAAAGAAAAAGGAGTTGTCCTAAAATGGATTGTATTTTTTGTGAAATAATCAAGGGTGATATTCCCTCAACAACAGTTTATGAAGATGAGTGGGTCAAAGCTATCAATGATCTTAACCCGCAGATGCCCGTTCATGTTCTTGTAATGCCTAAAAAACACATCGCAAGCGCTAACGAGATAACGGAGGAAGATGCGGAAACCATCGGAAAGATTTTCCTTGCAGCGAAGAAAATCGCAGGAGATCTCGGCCTTGAAAACGGTTACAGGATCATCAATAACTGCGGCGAGGACGCAGGTCAGACGGTCAAACACCTTCACTTCCATCTCCTCGGAGGAAGAACTATGGGTGAAAAGATCATCTGAAAAGTACGAAGAAAAATCAAGCGTTTCTTTAAGAGGTATTTCAAATGAGATCTTATAAAATGAAAATTGCAGGACTTGAAAGAGAGCTTCCTTTGTGTGCGGTCAGCGATGATCTTGATATTGCGGCTTTCGTGATGTTCGGAGACGTCGAGATCACCGAAGCTGTGACTGCCGAGCTTCTTAAAAAATGTCCGGAGCATGATATTGTTGTTTCGGCAGAAGCCAAGGGTATTCCTCTTTGTTACGAAATGGCAAGGCAGGGCTGCCGAGAATATGAAATTGCACGTAAATCGATCAAGACGTATGATCTCAACCCGATTTCATATGAAGTGAAATCTATCACAACGGCAGCGGTTCAGAAGCTTTATCTTGCTGAAAACAGAGCTGAAAAGCTCAGAGGAAAGCGGGTTCTTATCGTTGATGATGTTATCAGCACGGGAGCCTCGCTTGAGGTCCTTGAGAATCTCGTCAATCAGGCAGGAGGAATAATTGTCGGAAAAGCGGCGGTTCTCGCCGAGGGTGACGCTGCAAAGCGCGATGATATTATTTTCCTTGAAGAGCTGCCTCTTTTCCCGAAACAGTAAAGGCAATTGTAAAATTGCTTCTAAGGCAATACCGCACAGAGATTGTGCCGAAGATGCGCAGTAGATTTTTATTAAGAGAGTGCATAAAAACGCCGCAGAAATACTGGCGTACCCCAAGGGCACTTCCTTCGGGCGTATTTTAAGGTGGTTTTGTGTACTATTAAGTGACACCCCAAGAACGCAAGCCGTAAGGCGCAGCGTGATTGGTAGGTGGAACTTATGCGTAGTGCAACGTAGCTGACGGAAAAAGATCAAGCAGA
>CACYDE010000355.1 GCA_902773045.1 uncultured Ruminococcus sp.
CAAGGTAGTTTTGTGTACTATGACGGAAAAAGATCAAGCAGATTCGGTACAAAGTCGTTAGACGGTCTTTGTGCGGTGTTGCCTTAAGACTGTTCTACTCCTTTTGTACCGGAAAATTTATTGTCTCATTCGCGCGTTGACTTGACCCGGACTTTATTGTATAATGTGAAAAAACTGCATTTCGCAGCTAACAGGAGGTATGACAAATGGCTTTTCAAAATGGACGAGTCACGCTTACTAAAGACCCCGAGTTGAATAAACGGCTCACACTTAGGAAGGACTTGATTGAAAAAAAGGCTCAGCGAACAAGTATCTCAGCCAACAGTGCGAGAGTGGTGTTCGTACTCGATCATTCCGGGTCAATGAGGACGATGTACAATGACGGCACCGTTCAAACGCTGCTTGAGCGTATTTTCCCGATGGCGATGTATTTTGATGACAACTCGGAGCTTGATTTTTACTGGTTCGACAGTGTCTACCGCTGTCTTGACCCCGTGACTCCGGATAACCTTATCGGCTATGTTCAGAAGGTTATTCTTTCACGCAAGGATCATTTCGGCACAACGTGCTACGCACCTGTCATGCAGGAAATTACGGAACGCTTTGCGGTGCGTGAGCGTTCGGATATGCCGACGTTCGTCGTTTTCATCACCGACGGCGCAAACTCCGACAAAACTGCGGCTAAGCAGGTCCTGACCGAGGCTTCACGCTTCAATATTTTCTGGAAATTCATCGGCATCGGCAAGGAGCAGTTTGAGTTCCTCGAAAGACTCGACACGCTGAAGAACCGATTCGTTGACAATGCGAATTTTGTCAGCGTGAACGACCTTGCAGTGCTAAGTGACGACGAGCTTTACACGCTGCTGCTTGAGGAGTATTCAGACTGGCTTGCAGCGTGCAGGCAGAGCGGAATTCCCGTTTAAGTTGGTTTATGGAAATTGTAACAATACTGTAACTATTTTATGCTTGCATTTTCCCAACGTGTATGATATAATAAATCTCGTTGGGAACAGTATCCGGGTGTGGCGCAGTTTGGTAGCGCGCTTGAATGGGGTTCAAGAGGCCGCTGGTTCGACTCCAGTCACTCGGACTCAATGAATTGACTGCGAAAACCGCATGAAATCTTTTCGGGGATTCATGCGGTTTTCGTGTTTTTATTTTGTATATAAAAATTGTCTGACAAAACGATTTTGGAGCGTGATCTCGTACAGCGTCCGTATAGATCCGAAAACTCGAATGATACCTTCAACACTTTTGAGAACGATTCTGCATATTATATAATGTTTAGTGAATAAATGGAAGAATACACATAACGATTTTTTTCACTAAACAATATGCTGACTTTTAAAGGCATAGCTATTGATGATATATTGCTTAAGTTGTGGACAGTAATCGTAAAATTGAGAAATTAATGATTTTTCGAACCACATAAACAACTTGTTTTTACAATTCGATATTTTTTAAGGCAATACCGTACAGAGATTGTGCCGAAGATGCGCAGTAGATTTTTTCGGCAGAGTGCATAAAACTACCGCAGGAATACTGACGTACCCCAAGAGCACTTCCTTCGGGCGTATTTCAAGGGGGTTTTGTATACTATCTTGGTCAAAAGATCAAGCAGATTCGGTGCAGGGTGCCGGCAGCACACCAAGAAGTCAAGCCGCAAGGCGCAGACTGATTGGATTGTGCTGCAAATGCCCTTGGGGTATCGTTAGACGGTCTTTGTGCGGTGTTGCCTTAAATTAAAAGGAGGGATCAAAAATGGAAAGAAAAAATCTGATAATGGTTTCATCGATCACCCATGCGATGAGCGCAAAGGAAGTTCTGGGGAAAAAGGGAATACGTTCGGAAATAGTAAGAACACCTCGTCATAAGCTTCGTTCGGGCTGCGGTTACAGTCTGTATGTTCCGTCCGATTTCGCAAGAGCGGTTTCGATTCTGAGATCCGCCGGAGTCAAGATCGTCGGAACGATAGGTGAGGGTGGTAGTTCATGATATATCTTGACAATTCGGCAACAACATTCCCTAAGCCTATGAATGTAAAGCGTGCAGTGAATGAGTCCTTCGGTTATGGTGCGAATCCCGGAAGGGGCGGCTATAAGGCTGCGATGAAAGCTTCGGAAGAAATTTTCAGATGCCGTGTTAAGCTTGCGGAGTTTTTCGGCGCGGAAAATCCGGATAATGTTATTTTTACCCTCAATTGCACCCATGCGATCAATATCGTTCTCAAAGGTCTTTTGAAACCCGGAGATCATGCAGTAGTTTCCGATCTGGAGCATAATGCCGTTATGCGGCCTCTTCACGCTCTTCAAAAGAAGAATAATATAACCTTTTCGGTTGCGGAGGTTTCCGAGGAGGACGACGAGGAAACTCTTTCGAATTTCAGGAATGCTCTGAAAAGCAATACCAAGCTTGTTATATGTACCCATGTTTCAAATGTCTGGGGGATAAAGCTTCCTGTTGAAAGGATCGCCGCAATGTGCCGTCAGTATGGCATACGTGTGATGATAGACGCGGCTCAGAGTGCGGGTGTTTATGATATAAACATGAAAGAGAGCGGATTTGATTTTGTGTGCATTCCCGGTCACAAAGGTCTGTACGGTCCTATGGGAACGGGCGCACTGATTACTTCCCGCGGAAACGACCCGGAAACTTTGATCGAGGGCGGAACCGGAAGCAGCTCTGCGCTTTTCGAGCAGCCCGACGTAATGCCCGACAAGTTCGAAAGCGGAACTCCGAATCTTTCGGGAATTGTGGGACTTGGCGCAGGAGTGGACTTTGTGAAAAGCATGACGCCCGGAAAGATCGCTGCTCATGAGATAAGACTACTTTCCGGTCTGTATGACAAATTGTCCGAGGATCCGAAAATAATTCTCTATACCAAGCGGCCGAAATATATGAGATCGGGTGGAGTTCTGTCATTTAACGTTAATGGAAAAGACAGCGAAACAGCAGCCGAAATTCTGGGGAAAAACGGAATAGCAGTCAGAGCCGGACTGCACTGTTCTCCGATGGCTCATCGACGCTTCAAAACGGAGGACATCGGCGCTGTCAGAATTTCGCCGTCGTATTTTAATTCGAAAAATGATATAAACGCCTTGCTTAAAGTTCTGCGAACCATGTGATTTTTGAATTTATACTTTTTCGCAAAATTAAGGCAATACTGCACAGAGATTGTGCCGAAGATGTGCAGTAGATTTTTATCAAGAGAGTGCATAAAACTACCGCAGGAATACTGACGTACCCCAAGAGCACGCGCCAATGGGCGTATTTCAAGGTGGTTTTGTGTACTATCTTGGTCAAAAGATCAAGCAGATTCGGTGCAGGGTGCCGGCAGC
>CACYDE010000356.1 GCA_902773045.1 uncultured Ruminococcus sp.
GAGATTTCTGTGCAGTATGACGGAAAAAGATCAAGCAGATTCGGTACAAAGTCGTTAGACGGTCTTTGTGCGGTGTTGCCTTAAGTTTATTTTAATTTATCTTCAATTTTACTTCAATCTTCGATAACTATAATGTATTCACAACAAAGGAAAGCGGTGAGAATAAAATGAAAATACTTCTTGCAGACCCCGACCGTGATTTTCTGATGAGTTTCAAAAAGCTTCTGGAGCTTGATTCTCATGATGTGACGGCTGCATTTGACGGAACGCAGGTTATTAACTATATAGCTAATATAAAATTTGATATTGTGATTCTCAGAAGAAATATTCCGCGCGTTTCTTCAAAGCAGATAGTAAAAACGCTTAATCACGAAAATATTCCCGTGATAATGCTTATTGATAAAAAAATAAGCTCGGCTATGCTCATAGATCAGATCCTTGCGAATTCTTATCTGAGTTTTCCTTTTCTGCCATACGAACTGAAAAATCTTATCGAAAATATCAAGCAGAAATCGCAAAGCGAAAAGCATATTTCGTTTTGCGATGTTGAAGTGGATGTGGAGCATTTCAGTCTTTCGGACGGAACGCGGCTTACGAATGAAGAAATAGATATTCTCGGAGCTTTATCCAGGGGTCAGTCCTTCGAGGTCAGACGTGCAAATTCCTACATCAATTCCCTGAACAACAAACTGGGGAAACTGAATAAAAAAACTCACATCAAGTATGTATTAAATGAAGGTTATAGGTTGGTGACGGATAATGAATAAAGTCAGAAAAAAATTTGTGCTGTATGCTATGATATCCTTGTTCGCATTGCTTACCGTTATGCTTACGATAATCAACGGAATTAATTTCACCATGGCAAGCAGTGACGCTGATATGATAACCCAGTCTCTTGCGGATCAGAAGGGCTATTTCCGAAACGGCTCAGGTTCCAGATCCGGCGGGGCGAAAGAGAAGAAAAAAACCGAATCTCCCGATTCTCCGACGGGTATTCCACAGGATCAGAACAGCGGCGGAAACACCTCGGGTGCGTCCAATCCGGGAAGAAATAGCGAACCGAACGGAATGGGTCCGATGGGGCCGGGATCGCCGGAGATGGATTTTTCGCTGAGATATTTTACATTCGCCTTTGACAGCCGCGGAAACCCGGAAACAGTTGCTTTTCAGATTTCTGCCGTAGATGAAGACGAAGCTCTTGAATGGGCTGAAAGCCTTAAAAACGAAAGTACGGGCTGGACAAGAGGAACCTACAGATACAGAGTCTATCAAACAGGGAAAAAAACATTTGTTACCGTTATAGATCAGGGACGAGAACTTCTTCCTTCCTACCGTATACTTATAATTTCGGTTTGCGGTGAGATCTTGGGACTTTTAGCAAGCTTCACGATTTTAAGACTGGTGGGAAAGAAACTGTTCAGACCTCTTGAGGAAGCTGACAGAAAGCAGAAAAAATTCATTTCGAACATCGAAAACGAATTTAAAATTCCTCTCACGATAATAAATGCAAACACAGAGATAATAGAAAAAGAAAACGGCTCTTCCGACTACACCAAATCAATAAACCGTCAGGTCAAAAAGATGACGGCTCTTGTTAAAGATATCGGTTCTCTCGTGATTTTCGATGAAGATTCGATGAAGGTCACGAAAGTAAATCTTTCCGACACCTTTGACGCCGCAGTAGATTTTTACAGAAACAGATTCACCGAAAACGGAATAAAGCTTGAATACAGTGCGGAAAGCGGAATTTCCGTTGACGGAGAAGAGGAATCGATCAAGAAGATGTTGTCCGAGCTTCTTGAAAATTCGTTGAAATATGCGAAAGAAAAAGCAGTTTTCACGATGAAAAAGAAGGAGAAAGGATCTTCATTTCTCAGGAAAACGACACAGATCTTGCTTCGGGCAGCATAGATCAGATCTTCGACAGATTCACGATCCTTGAAAACGCCGAAGGAACGGATTCGGTCGGACTCGGATTATCCTTTGTGAAGGATATTGTGAAAGCGCATAACGGCAGGGTGAGCGCAAAAGTCGCTGACGGAACTTTTGCCCTGAAAATCGCGCTGTAGTGTGTGATAATTTGAGGGGGTGACTTTATGGCAGTTGTATCAAAACCGATCGTGGTTATGAAAAGATACGAACTTAAATATATTTTAAGTCCCGAACAGACGGAATATTTCAAGGAACGTATCAAAGGTCACATGGAAATTGATAAATTCGGACTTACATCTATAGCTTCGCTGTATTACGATACGCCGAACTACAGGCTTATAAGAGCTTCGATAGAAAAGCCTGCTTTCAAAGAAAAAATTCGGCTTCGTTCTTACGGGATAGCAACCGATGATTCTCCCGTTTTTCTTGAACTGAAAAGAAAGGCTTACGGGATAGTTTACAAAAGACGCGTGGAATCAAAAATTCCTCTCGTTCAGAAGTTTTTTGACGGTGAGGGAGATATCTGCGCGGGCGGTCAGATCAACCGTGAAATAACGAGATTCAGAGATTATTACGAAGATCTTGTTCCGGCATGCCTTATAATTTATGACAGAACGGCATACTATCAGCCGGGAGGAGATCTCAGACTGACGATAGATCACAACCCGAGATACAGATCGGAACAGCTTGATCTCAGATGTTCGATGGACGGAACATCTCTGCTCCCGGAGGGTTACACGATCCTTGAAGTTAAGGTTCAGCAGGCGATCCCTCTGTGGCTTACGGATATCTTATCGGAAGGAAAAATCTATAAAAACAGTTTTTCAAAGTACGGAGCGGCATATAAACAGCAATTGTCCAAAATCCAGGTGAAAGGAAATTA
>CACYDE010000357.1 GCA_902773045.1 uncultured Ruminococcus sp.
CCGGTTTAAAATCGGACATACTCTGCGGAAAAACCGGCGTATTCGCCGCAACCTCCCGCTTCATCGCATATCTTGTGCAGTCACGCAAGTAATAATATAACATACTTTTAGTATTTCGTCAAGCTTCCGGCAAAATTCTCTTTTGTAGAAGATTTATTAACCTTCACGATATTTTTATGCAATTTGCCTACAGACTATTTTTCTTCAAATTCTGTCAGATCGTCCATAGAAACCTCCGGAACCTTTGATAACGAAAATCTCAAACTTCCCATACTCAGAATTACAATAGATGTAGAGTCTATCGTGGATTGTCGATGTAAAGAATAGTTTTCGCCGTCGAATCCGAGCTTGTTCTTCGATCAAAGCTATTGTCATTACCCATACCCCCAACCCCCTCTTCCTCAAGGAAGAGGGGGCTTCGAAGGATTAGGGGAGCGAAGCTCCCCTAATCTCCTTACACAGCTATTCAAAACTGTATTTTTACATTGATAAATACAGAATTTATATGCAATTGATCCGGTTTTTATATGTGGAAAGTTTAAGACAGTATTTATCTGCGCAGATAAATACTGTCCGACAGCACGCAAAACCGTACTGCCGGACATCTGATATCAATTATTTTATTCCTTGCTGAAAATCTGCATAATGTCAAAGAAGGTATCGTCATCATCAACTGCGGTCGGTGTCTTCTTTGGTGCCGGAGAAGATGATGCAGGAGCCGTATTCTTGACCTCAACTGTAGTTCTCTTCGGCTGAGAAACCAAAGTTTTTCTTTCCGCCTCGGCCTTAGCTCTTTCTTCTTCCTCCGCTTTGCGAGCCGCAGCGAAGCTTCCGTCTTCATCACCGAAACCTGTTGCGATCACGGTCACACGAATTTCATCTTCCATATTCTCGTCAAGCACTGCGCCCCAAATGATGTTTGCATCCTCATCTGCCTGTTCGGTGATCATTGAGGAAGCAATATCGATCTCGTCAAGTCCGATATCCTGAGATGCGGTAATATTTACAACAAGACCCTTCGCGCCTGCGATAGTTGTTTCGAGAAGAGGAGAACTGATAGCCTTCTTGGCAGCCTCTGCAGCCTTCTCTTTGCCTGTTGCAGTTCCGACTCCCATGTGAGCAAGACCTGCGTTAGCCATAACTGCCGTAACATCCGCAAAGTCAAGGTTTACAAGACCGGGAATAAGGATCAGGTCGGAGATACTCTGGACGCCCTGTCTGAGAACATCGTCGGCAACCTCAAAGGCATTCTTGAGAGTGATCCTCTCTTCGCTGACGCACTTGAGTCTTTCGTTCGGAACGATAACAAGAGAATCGACCTGCTGTCTCAACTCTTCGATTCCTGCTTCGGCCTGCTGCATACGATGCTTTCCTTCGAAAGCAAAAGGCTTAGTCACAATAGCAACAGTGAGGATCCCAAGCTCCTTTGCGATCTTTGCGACGATAGGCGCAGCACCTGTTCCTGTTCCGCCGCCCATTCCTGCCGTAATAAACACCATATCGGTATCTTTAAGAGCAGCCGCGATCTCATCCGCATTTTCAACCGCAGCTTTCTCACCGATCGCGGGCTGCGAACCTGCGCCTTTGCCGTGAGTCAGCTTCTCTCCGATATGGATCTTCTGATTAGCCTTTGAAGTCTGCAAAACATGATCGTCTGTATTTATAGCGATAAATTCGACAGACTTGACGTTGCTGTTCACCATGCGGTTAACTGCGTTTCCGCCGCCGCCTCCGACACCGATTACTTTAATTACGGGCAAATTGCCATTGTATTCTTCTTCCAACTGGAAACCCATTTTATATTCCTCCTGACGTGTTATTATCACCGGAAAATTTTTTACTGCTTTCGCATTTTTTCCGAAAATACGCTTTATATACTTTACTACTATATAAATTTATCACATTTGCACTGAAAATTCAATAAAATTTTGTAAAATGAGAAAATTTCGACATATCGCTTAAAAAATTACATATTTTTTATACAATAATTACAACATTGTAACAAAAGCAAGATCGGCTTTATTCTTCTTCATTCTCATATTCAATAATATCGTCTATATAGTCGTATCCGTTCTCGTCTTCGGAAGCCGCCGCAGACGAATTGTTTCGGTTAAGATATTCATCTGCGTTAAGAATGGAATTCACTCCGTTTGAAGGAGCGTCGGATGAGGGCGAACTGCTGCCGTCAATATTAACGGTATTTGAATAGATAGGTGTGAAATACGAAGATTTTCTGTCGCTGTTTGCCAGCGAAACGTCCAGATCGCCTTTGTCGGAAGCCGCAAGCTGATTATTTATGATTGACATGGCTGTTCTGAGCTTATACCCCACATCTTCGGGAACTCCGAGAAGTATCGTTATCCTGTTATCATAGTTGAGTTTTATATTTGCAGAATTCGAAATATCTATCCCGTAAATATTGGGTACTTCATTTTCGTTTATATTGTTTATTACCTCGTTAAGGACTTGCTGTGTGGCAGCTTTTTCAAAGCTTATGTATTCCCCCACCGCCGTATTGGTTACCTTTAAACCTTTGAGAAGCGGAATATTCGCCCTTTGTTTTTCGGTGATCTCAAGAACCCTGTTCTTTGCGCTTACCACTGCGAAGCCTCCGCTCACGGAAACCTGAAAAGACGGGATAGCCGCTTCAACGGTAATGATCTGAGTTCCGGGAATTTTCACCGACACCTCAGCGCTTTCTATGTAAGGATATTTTTCGACAATTTTTTTAGCCGCAAATTTTTTCCTTGATGTGAAAATATTTTCTCCCTGTTTAAGACCGCTTGTCTGAATGACCTCTTCGGCGCTGTAAGGAATATTATCTCCCTTAATAACAATTTCCGTAGTCTTAAAAACAACCGTCAGCGAAAGGAAAACCGAAAGCGCAACTATTACCGCAAAGACAATAACATAGCTCAAAACCGTCCGAAACTTTCTCTGTGCTTTCGTCAACTCCCGGTTACGAGGCAATATTTCCCTATCGGAAACGACTTTTTCGCCCTCGTTCGTTTTGGCTTTCTTGTCTGACGGCTGACTTACATATTTCGAAAAATTCCCGTAGACCCGATCGAAGTGATCGACCTTTCCGTCCCTGCCCTTTTTCTCGGTGTCAAAATTTGAGAATCTGTTCTGATCCGTGGGAGAACTGCGCTTTTTCTTTTCTTTGACCTCATAGGTTTCAAACGCGGAAAAGCGGCTTTCCTCACCCGATTCGGATTTTCTGCTTTCACGCTCTATGCGTCTTCTTTCGGCGGCGGTAAGCTTCTGTTCTTTTTTTTCATTTTTTGATTTTGATGTGTTTTTGCTGTTTTTTTCACTCATTCTGTCTCACATCATTTCTTTTCTATTCATTGATATTGATTTAACCTGTAAAGTTTTGATCCAACTTTTTCAAAAGTACCCCAAGGGTACGCCAGTATGCCTTCGTCCTCCGCCTTGTTCTGCACTCACCGGCATCGTCTCCTTTTGTCCGTCTATTTATTTGGATTGCTATAATATATGGGAAGTTTAGGAACTGTGAAGAAATAAATTTTCAATTTATGCTTAGGATAATTTGTTTTGAACAAGGCAAATTTTCGCAGGAATACTTTCG
>CACYDE010000358.1 GCA_902773045.1 uncultured Ruminococcus sp.
CGGTCGTGACCGTTCCCAAAAAGATCATGGGAGTTGCGGTTGAGGCTGTTGAAAACACAACGTTCGATTTTATCGGTCTTGACGATGAAGTGAAAAAGTCCGTGACCGAGGTCGTTATTCCCGACGGCGTTACATCGCTTCCGGCTGATACGTTTGATGAAATGCCGGCGCTGAATTCGATCTCTGTCAACGGCAATAACGGAACATACAAGACCGTTGACGGAATCCTTTACAGTAAGAACGAACAAACTCTCATTCGCTGCCCCGAGGGCTATGTGAAAGACAATGAGAAAGAAGAATTTTCTCTTCCGGCTTCGGTGACTGCGATCGGCAGCGGTTCTTTCAAGAATGTTGTCGGTTTAAAGAAATTTGTCATCAATGAGACGAGCGGAGAGACGATCTTCATCGGAAATGATGTTTTTGACGGCTGCGGTGATCTCGAAAACGTGACCGTTTATTCAAAAACTCTTGATTTCGGTGAGAATTCGCCGATAACCGTTGAGGAAAATCCCAACGTTATCATGTACGGCTATCTCGGTTCGACGGCTGAAACTTACGCTTACGACGCGGAAAGCAAGGACGATAAGAAGGAAGTTCCGTTCGTTCCGCTTGATTTCAGATATAACATTACAAACAATAACGTTACGATCACAGGCTATGACGGCGATATCGAAGATCTGACGCTCCCGACAAAAATTGCGGGAAAGCCTGTAACAGCAGTCGCTAAGGACGGAGAAAACCCGTTCTTCATCGGCGATCCGAATGAGGAAAGTCCTCTGGCTTCGATCACAATACCCAAAGAGATCACATCGGTTGACCCCGATGTTTTTGATGACCTTCCGAAATTGGAAAATATTTCCGTTGACGATGAAAACCCGAATTATAAAGATGAGAACGGAGTCCTTTTCGATAAGCCCGGAAAAGAGCTTTTGAAGTACCCCGAGGGAAAGAAAGATCAGAAATACACGGTTCCCGAGTCGGTTGGAACGATAGGCGAAGAGGCTTTCAAGGATAACCCGAATATTAAGGAAGTTGTCGTTCCGGAGAATGTTGACACGATAGAAGACAATGCGTTTGAAAACTGCCCCGAGCTTGAAGACGTTCTGATCTATGATCCCAAAGCGAATATCGAGGGAACGCCTTTCGACAACGATCCAAAACTGACGATCCACGGCTACCTTGATTCAACTGCCGACGATCACGCCGAGGAGAACGATATCCCGTTTGTTCCGTTTGATTACAGATATGAAGTAGTTGACGACGGGGTCATTGTGACGGGCTATGACGGAAATCAGCAGAACCTGAAGATCCCCGAGAAGATCGAAGGAAAACCCGTTGTCGGTCTTAAGCTTGACGATGAAGGAACGCCTTTCGCAGATGAGAATTCTCCGATCAGAAACATTACGATCCCGAAAACGGTGACCGAGATCGCCCCCGATGTTTTTGATTCGCTCCCGTCTTTGAGAGCTATCGACGTTGACAATGAAAACCCTAACTACTCCAACGACGACAAAGGCGTACTTTTTGATAAGGACAAGGACGAACTCGTCAGATATCCCGAAGGAAAGACAGACAAGAATTACAGCGTTCCCGAAACCGTTAAAACGATCGGCGACGGCGCTTTTGATGACTGTGATAATCTCGAAAAGGTAGATATCCCCGATTCCGTTGAGAATATCGGAAAAGGCGCTTTTGAAGACTGCGACAAGCTCAGCGACGTTGATATCCCCGAAAAGGTGAAGGAGATCAAACCAGACACATTCAAGGGCTGTGATTCGCTTTCCGAGATGGAGATCCCCAAGACGGTCGAAAAGATCGGCGATGACGCATTTGAGGATTGTCCGAAGCTTGACGACGTTCTGATCTATAACCCCAAGACAAAATTTGACGGAACACCTTTCACGGAAAAGGAAGATGAGAAGCCGACCATTCACGGTTACCTCGATTCAACAGCGGAGAAACACGCAAAGGATAAAGACCTTCCTTTCGTTCCGTTTGATTACAGAGTTGAAAACACACCCGACGGTGTGATAATCACAGGTTACGAGGGAGAAGACCCCAATTTCGCGATCCCCAATGAGATCGCAGGAAAGCCTGTCATTGCACTTGACAAGGACGATAAGCCTTTTGTTGACGAGAAGCTTCCCGTAAAAGAAATTATCGTTCCCGAAAACGTAAAAACCATCGACCCCGATGTTTTCGACGATATGCCGTCTCTTGAAAATATCACGGTTGACGTCAAAAATCCGAATTATAAAGATGAAGACGGAGTCCTTTTCGATAAAGACGGCGAGGAACTCATCAGATACCCCGAGGGTAAGAACGATCCCGAATATACCGTTCCCGATACGGTGAAGAAGATCGGCGAAGAGGCGTTCAAGGATAACCCGAATATCAAAGAGGTAACTGTTCCCAAAAACACCGAGGAGATCGGCGATGACGCATTTGAGAACTGTCCGAAGCTTGACGATGTTCTGATCTATAATCCCGAAACGAAGTTTGACGGAACACCTTTCACGGAAAAGGACGATGAGAAGCCGACAGTTCACGGTTATCTCGATTCAATGGCGGAAGATCACTGCGAGGAAAAGGATATCCCGTTTGATCCTTTTGAATTCAGAGTGAAAGATATCGAAGGCGGAAAAGCCGTGACCGGTTACGAAGGTGACAGCGATGTTGTCGATATCCCCGAGACGATAGCCGGAAAACCCGTGACTGCGATCGAAAACGACGGAGAACCTTTCGGCGATGATAATGTTAAAACGGTGAATGTTCCGGAAGGAATCAAGGACATTGATCCGTCGGCGTTTGACGGCATGACTTCTTTGGAAAATATTGAAGTTGATCCCGGAAATCCCAATTACAGGGATGAGGACGGCGTCCTCTTTGACGGTGACGGAAGCGATCTTTTGAAGTATCCCGAAGGAAAACCCGATAAGGAATATGTAGTTCCCGATTCGGTCGGAACGATCGGTGACGGAGCGTTTAAAGACGCAGATGATCTTGAAAAGATTACTATTCCGAAAAATGTTACGGAAATTGCGGACGACGCATTTGACGGTCATGATCCGGATCTGACGATTTACGGATATACGGGTTCGGAAGCAGAGAAGTTCGCAGATGAACATGATATTCCGTTTGTAGCTCTTGACGCAAACACAGACAGTGACAGCGAAAGCGACACAGACGGCAAATCCGATAAGGATAACAGCGAAAGCGACACAGACGGCAAATCCGATAAGGATAACAGCGATTCCGACGGCAATGGCAAATCCGATAAGGATAACAGCGATTCCGACGGCAGCGGCAAATCCGACAAGGATAACAGTGATTCCGACGGCAGCGGCAAGTCCGACAAGGATAACAGCGATTCCGACGGAAACGGCAAGTCCGACAAGGATAACAGCGATACCGATGGAAACGGCAAGTCCGATAAGGATAACAGCGATTCCGACGGAGACGGCAAATCCGATAAGGATAACAGCGATACCGATGGAAACGGCAAGTCCGATAAGGATAACAGCGATACAGACGGAGACGGCAAGTCCGATAAGGATAACAGCGATTCCGACGGAGACGGCAAGTCCGATAAGGATAACAGCGATTCCGACGGAGACGGCAAGTCCGATAAGGATAACACCGATACAGACGGAGACGGCAAGTCCGATAAGGATAACACCGATACAGACGGTAAGTCCGACAAGGATAGCACCGATACTGACAACAGCGATTCCGATAAGGATAGCACAGACACTGACAGCAGTGATTCCGATAAGGATAGCACCGATACGGACAACAGCGATTCCGACAAGGATAACACCGATACGGACAACAGCGATTCCGACAAGGATAACACCGATACGGACAACAGCGATTCCGATAAGGATAACACCGATACCGATTCCGACAGTGGAAAGGATACGGATAAGGATCCCGACGGAGATCTTGATACGGACAGCGATTCCGACAGCAAGAGTACGGACGGCGATGATACGGACGGTGACGATACTGATGGAGACGGCAAGGAAAGCAGCGACACTCCCGGAAAAGAGTCGGACGATACTCCCGGAAAAGATACCGATGATACTCCCACAAAGAAAGCCTTCATTATGGGTGACGTGGATCTTGACGAGGAGATCACCGCAAACGACAGTATGATGATCCTCAGACGTTCGATCGAGCTTGAAGCTTTTGATTACATTCAGGAGATCCTCGCCGATGTAGACGGTAACGGTGAGATCGACAGCTTTGACGCTATCGAAACACTGCGTTTTTCGATTGATCTTGAACCTATGAGCAATACGGGCGAACCCGTGATGATAGACATCATAGACGCAGAATGATCTTTGCTTTGCAAGTATATTTGAATTTGTAGATATTATTTTTTAAAATGATATCTAATACATCCCCCGACAGCATGATAATGTTGTCGGGGGTTTTCTGTGAGTTTCCCACCTTTTTGAAGTCCGAACTGCACTTGCTTTACAGTGCAATAAAGGAAGTATTTTTTTTCGCACACCGGCATATAGATTATAGCAGTTCAAGAAAATAAATGTGCAAAAGCAAAATGATTTTGGAGGGAGAAAAATGGGGAGCGATCCAAAAGGGAAAAAGCCTACGCTTCGCAGCGTCGGTGAGTTTTCGGAGTTCATGGGTTCATCGGTGATTCAGATCTGCGGAAGAAAAGAGGTAACGATCGACGGATGTAAAGGTATTGTCGAATATCTCGACTGTGAAATGAAAGTCGGAACAAATGATGGTTATGTTACTGTTTTCGGAACGGACCTAAACATAAAGTATCTTAGCATTAACACTGTAGTCGTCGAGGGAAAGCTTCAAAGAATAGAATTCAGCGATCCGGGGTGAAAAAATGGTAAAGCTTATTCGACTGTTAAGAGGGTATATTGTATTTTCCGTTACGGGAAGCTATCCCGAAAAATTTGTTAATACTCTTATTCGGCATGGAATCAAAGTGTGGGGAGTCAGAAGTAGGGACGGAGTCATTTTCTGCAGGTCTAAAGCTTCCGATTACAGATTTATACGGAGATTATCCCGAAGATCAAATTCACGGGTGCGTATCAAAGAAAAATATGGTTTGCCGTTTATTGTTTTTCGCAACAGAAACCGCGTCGGACTTGCGGTCGGAGCAGTCTGTTTTTTATTAATATTCAAGGCGTTATCCTTGTTTGTCTGGAATGTTGATCTTTACGGCTTTGAAAATATGAGTTACAATCACGTGAAAGACGTAATGAAAAGCGTCGGAGTCTACGAGGGAGCTTACGGAAATTATGAAAGCCTTAAAAATATCCAGACCAAGGCAATGATAGATTTTGATAATGTTTCGTGGATAACGGTCAATGTCGACGGAAGCTGCGCCGAAGTCAACATCAGTGAAACGGAAGAGAAAGAATCCGTCATCGACAGTTCGCCGTGTAATATCAAAGCCGAAACCGACGGTCAGGTGATCCGTGTCGACGCTTACAGCGGAATGAGTGCGGTGAAAAGCGGAGACGCGGTTGTCAAGGGAAATCTTCTAATCAGCGGAGTTGTTGAAACGGAACTCGGAGGAACTCACCTTGAACATGCTTCGGGATTGGTTTGGGCGAGAACCGAACGTTCGGAACGATTTATCGTTGAAAAAAACTGCGGTTTTTCGGAGTACGAATCAAACCCCTCAAAAAGATACTCTGCAAATATATTTAATATCACTGTCCCTCTCACGTTTTCTCATTTCTCTCCGGAAAGAAATTATTTTAATTTTATTGAGGAAAACAGAGCGGAATTCAAAGGGCGCAGCGCTTCCGTTTCTCTCGTCGGCGAAAGTGTTTATTTTTATGACGAAAAGGAAATTGCGAGAAGCGAAAGCCTTGCGGACGAAGTGTTTAACGCTGAAATGCTTCTCAATGAGCTGTTCTGCTACGGAGATAAAAAAATAATCGACCGTGCGATCATGCATTCGGCCGACAAAGAAAATTATTATTATGAAGTCAGATATGTTTGTGAGGAAGATATAGGGGAGAGCAGTGAGATCATAGTAGACATTGGTGAGCAGCAGAACGCCTCCGACGATGAACTTGATCGATAGCAAGAATATATTATAGGCAACACCGCACAGAAATTGCCTATAGTTTACTCGGTGTAATTGAAGGTGAAACGAGATTATAAATAAAATTGATATGTAACTTACCGTAATGAATTATCTTTCGGTCGGGGCGGCGAGCGCCGCAGGCAAAATTATCAAGTTTTTTGAAATGAGAAACGAATATTTCAAAGAAAGTTGGTCAAAACCCGACCGTAAAGAATTATCTTTCGGTCGGGTTCGCAGAGTTATGTAACTCTAAAACTATCTTCACGTATTAAAAAACTTTCGGTCGGGTTCATAGAGTTATGTAACTCTAAAACTATCTTCACGTATTAAAAAAATAATCGGAGGAGGAGCAGTCGAAGTTGGGGATGTATTCTTCGTCGGCGGCACTCAGGTCTTGGGTGAAACCGTCAAGATCAAGATCAATCGCATGATCCACCACTTCATCATATTCTTCTTCGGTGATTTTTCGGTTTATTTCCTCGTATTTGTATGCTTCTCCGGAAGGGACATACTGACCCATTATGCTGACAAGAACTTTGCTGCCGAAATGCGCCCTGATCGTGCTGAGAACTGCCATTGCATCCTTGGTGTGATTCGGAAGGACAAGAACACGGACAATGGTTCCTTTTTGAATTATACCGTTTTCATCGTAGGTGATGTCTCCGGTCTGACGAACCATTTCTTTTATAGCCGCAAGCGCAACGTTTGAATAGTTGTATGCGCTTGAGTATTTAAGCGCGAGCCTGTTGTCACTGAATTTGAAATCGGGGAGATAAATGTCAACGTAGCCTTCGAGCCGTTTAAGACTTTCAACCGTTTCATATCCGCTTGTATTGTACAAAACGGGAATCTTGGGGCGGTAGATTTTAAAGCTTTCAATTATCGCTTCGATAAAGTGACTTGCGCTTACAAGATTTATGTTGTGAACGCCCTGACGTTCAAGGTTTCTGTAACAGTTTGCGAGTTGTTCGGGAGTTATGAAAACTCCGACGTGGTTTGCGCTGATCTCATAATTCTGACAGAAAACACACTTGAGAGTGCAGCCGCTGAAAAAAATCGCTCCGCTTCCTTTGTTTCCGCTTATGCACGGTTCTTCCCAGTAGTGAGGTCCTACCCTCGCTACCTTCGGTTTGAGTCCCATTTTGCAAAAGCCGTTTCCTTCAAGCTGAGTCCTTTTGACTCCGCAGTGATGAGGACATGCATTGCATTTTTCAATTGTATCCAATGGCGACCCCTCCTTTATAAATGTTTTTTCAGGTGTTTTTCCGTTCGGGTCGTCTTTGCCGACAGAAAAGAAAACACAATCATAAAACGATTGTGTACATGAAATCAAACTATATATATATTTTAACAGCCATTCGGATTTTAATCAATACTAATCGGTTTAAAAATAGATTACAGTTTTTTCAATAATTTTGTGGGTTTTATGAAATGAAATGTCGTATAATGTCGATAAAGAAACATTATTGGGAATATGAACAAAACCGTGATTTTCGCTATTGAAAATGGTGATGTAAATGATTATAATATATTAAAGCCGGAAATCCTCGGGATTAAATTTCGGAAGAACCGGCGGTCTGAAGGGTTTGCGCAGAAGAGGATTGTAACGAAATTTACGGCATTTCCCGTTTTCTATGAATTTGTTTTTCATGCATATCTGGTCACCGTTCAGGTTGATAATGCAGTTGTCACAGTAGGAACAATCAACTTCAATATTGTTTCCGAAAAGCTTGAAAGCCATGTTTTTTCCTCCATACACAGTGATGCCGGTTTTGCAGACTATGTGAGCGCGGTCACTGTCTGTAATTTTCGGAGAATAATTTTCATAATTCTTCGCCCGTTAATGTTAGAATTATATTATAAACGTTTTTATTGAATAAATATTTCTTGAAAGGAATTATAACCATGATTTTTAAAAGTAACTCAATGAATCTCAATATTAAAGACGCGCTTGCGTATCTTACATTTGACCGATTTGACGATATCCCCTTCGTGAGACAAGCCTTTTCAACAAGACTCGGAGGCGTCAGTTCCGGTGAATTCAATTCTATGAACATGTCTTTTAACCGCGGAGACAGCGAAGAAAATGTGACGAAAAATTACAGACGCCTGTGTTCGGCGATAGGAATCGAATTTTCGGATCTTGTTGCTTCCGCTCAGGATCATAACACATTCGTGCGCCGTGTGACCGCAAAGGATAAAGGAATAGGGATCTACAGACCAAGAGATCTTGAAAGCGTTGACGGACTGATAACAAACGAGAAAAACGTAGGGCTTGTGACCTATTTTGCCGACTGCACTCCGCTGATGTTCATTGACGTGAAAAACAAGGCTATCGGAGCGGCTCACGCCGGCTGGAGAGGAACTGTCGGAAAGATCGGAGAGAAAACTGTTCTCAAAATGACGGAGGAGTTCGGAAGCAAACCCGAAAATATTCTCGTCTCTATAGGTCCTGCGATCAATAAATGCTGCTATGAGGTCGATGAGCCTGTTGCGGAAAAATTCAGAGAGCTTGGTTTTGAAGAAGGAAAGATCCTTTTTGAGAAAGGCGGCGGAAAGTATATGCTCGATCTGATCGAAACGAACAGACAGATCCTTCTTTCATCGGGGATACATGAAGAAAACATAATTGTAAGCGACGTCTGCACAAGATGTAATCACGATATTATCTGGTCACACCGCGCAACCGGAGGCAGAAGAGGCGGTATGTGTGCAGTAATTGAACTTGTGTGACGGATGAATGAATTTTATTGTTGAATGTTATAAAAATTATTATGGCATTATGTTTAAAAAAGCGAATTTATTTTTTGTTATAAAATATGGTTGATAAAGTTTTTAAGTTATGTTAAAATTAAACAGTAAGTATGGGTGGTTCAGGCTTCTTATGAGCCGGGACTCATTCCAATTCATGTTAATACCATATTGAAAGGAAGAGTAAGCAATGAAAAAACCAAAGGCTTTATTGTCTGCGATCTTGACTTGCGCTATACTCGCTTCCGCCGCAGTTCCCGCGGCAGCAGACACGTCGGCTGTCGAGGAGTCTCAGGCAAGCGTTTCTACAGTTCAATCTTCAGCAGACGGCGGTGATCCGTCAACGTTCTCTTGGGATAACGCAACCGTTTACTTTCTGTTGACCGACAGATTCGAAAACGGCGACACTTCAAACGACGGAGCTTACGGCAGACAAAAGGTTGTTGCCGGCGATTCGAGAGCGACGATGCACGGAGGAGATTTTGCCGGAATCACAAAAAAGATCGAAGAAGGATATTTTGACGATCTCGGCGTTAATGCGATCTGGATGTCCGCTCCGTATGAGCAGACTCACGGATATATTCAGGGCGGTTCAAACTATTATCATTATTCCTACCATGGATATTATGCTTTGGATTTTACTGAAGCTGACGCAGCTTTTGGTACAAAAGAGGAATTCAAAACTCTTGTCGACACTGCTCATAAGCATGGTATCAGAATTATCATGGATATCGTTATGAACCATGTCGGATACTGCAGTATGTACGATATGAATGAATACGGATACGGCAGTCTCGCGGACGGATGGGAGACCTTCTATGCTAACCCCGGTTCAAACGCTCAGGAGTATCAAAGCTACATGCTCTATAAAGAAGGCGCCGACAAGTGGGCAAAATGGTGGGGTCCCGACTGGATCAGATCGGGCGTTGCCGGATATTCCGAGGATGGCGACGGATCAGCGCTCACTCAGTGTCTTGAAGGTCTTCCGGATGTAAGAACGGAGTCGACTCAGCCGGTTGGAATCCCGCCGATCCTTCAGACCAAATGGTCGAAAGAGGGAACTCTTGCGGAGAAGACAGCAAAGTACGGCTCATCCGATACAACGGTCGGATATATTTCCAAATGGCTTGCCGAGTGGGTTCGCGAATACGGTGTTGACGGTTTCCGCTGCGATACCGCAAAGCACGTTCAAATTTCCGCATGGAAGCAGCTTAAAGATGAGTGCGTTGCCGCTCTTAAAGATTGGAAAGCCGCAAATCCCGACAAGGCTCTTGACGATCTTCCGTTCTGGATGACCGGCGAGCACTGGGATCACGGAGTAGGAAAAGACGATTACTACACTTCCGGCGCTTTCGACTCGATGATAAATTTTGACTGCACAGGCGGCGGAATCCTTGATCCCGGTTCCGTCGGCGGCAAATATAACGATTACGCAGGTGCTATAAATACCGATGATTCTTTCAACGTTTTGACTTATATGTCTTCTCACGATACAACGCTCGCACGTGGAGACAACTACTATCTCGGATCCGCATTCCTTATGCTGCCGGGCGGTGTTCAGATCTTCTACGGAGATGAAACAGCCCGTGATAAGGTTGCAGGCATTGAGGATGACAGCTTTAAGGCAGGTCACTGCCTCAGAAGCGACATGAACTGGGGAGAAAACCCGGATCTTCTCGCTCACTGGCAGAAAGTCGGAACATTCCGTAACAACCATATTGCTGTAGGCGGCGGCGCAAACGTCACTTTGACGGCTTCAAGCGGCGTTGCTTTCGGAAGAACTTACAGCAAGAACGGAATCAACGATAAGATCGCGGCTGTTATCGGCGCGAGTGAAAATACCGATGTTACGCTTGATGTCGGTGATGTTTTCCCCGAGGGAACAACGCTTATCAATACATATGACGAAGAAACGGATACCGTTACTGACGGTCAGGTTACTTTCAACAGCGGCGCTCACGGAACTATTCTTCTTGAAGAGGGCGAACCCGATCCCGTCAAGGCTGTTGTAAAGGGTGGCGCAGAGTTTGAAACGACCGAGGAGATCACTGTCACTCTCGAAGGAGTGGACACGGCTGTTCTCACGATCGACGACATCAGAAAGTACACCGTTAAGAACGGCGACAAGATCACTATCGGTGACGCAGCTTATCCCGGCGATACGGTTAAGGTAACACTTACATTCACTCATCCCGTAAAGGGCGAGGTCACAAAGAAATTCTCGTTTAAGAAGAAGGACGACGGAACGGGTGATTCACGCTCCGACAACGCTCTCGTTCACATCAACACTTCGATCTCCAACCCGACTCTCTACGCTTGGCAGGGCGACGGTGCGACTGCTACAAAGCTCTGCGGTGAATGGCCCGGAACGGCTCTTTCCACAAAGGATGACGACGGCTGGTATCTTGCTGATCTTAAAACAACGGAAAAATATAACATCATTGTAAACACAGGCGGATCGGGAGACGTTAAGACTGCCGATACAACAGGTCTTCAGGGCGAAACATGGGTGATCGTTTCCGGTGATATGAAAGCTCAGACTTTCATTGATAAGGATAAGGCGTATACAGCTGCAGGCATTGATGTTCCGGAGTCCGATTTTGACAACTTGAAGGCGATCTGCAAAGAGATCAAGCTTCTTGATCCTGCCGAGTATACGGAAGAAAGCCTCAGCGCAGCTCTTGCAACGGTTGCCGAAGCCGAGAAACTTATCTATCAGGGTAAGGCTAATGCCGATCCTGCGGCTGTAACGGCAGCTTACAAGGAAGTTCTTGCTGCTAAGGCAGCTCTTGTGAAGAGAGACGGTCCGATACCTTCTGTTGACAAGTCCGCTCTCAAGCAGAAGATCGACGAAGCCGAGAAGATCATTGAAGCTCACAAGGGCGAAGGCGACTATATGTCCGAACCGCTCCACAACCTTATGGCTGCTGTTGATGAAGCGAAGGCTGTTTATGATAACGCCGGCGCAACTCAGGCTCAGGTTGACGATCAGGTGAAGAAGCTCGACGCTGCGATCAAGGCTTTTGACGGTGACACAGATACTTCGAGCGATGATACCGATACATCAAGCGAAGACACGAACACGGACACATCGAGCGAAGACACAGACACTTCGAGTGACGATACCGATACATCAAGCGATACTGACATTTCAATTGACGACCCCGATACATCAACCGATGATACAGACATTCCGGTTGACCCCCAACCCGATACGGACAGCGATGATCCGTCGATCATCCCCGGTGATGTCAACGGTGACAAGAAAGTATCTTTGAGAGACGCTTCCTTGATCCAGAAGTATTGCGCAGGTCTTGTTGATCTTAGCCCCGCTCAGCTCAAAGCAGCTGACCTGAACAAAGACGGAAAGGTTACGATCCTTGATGCTTACATGATCCAGATCGAAGTAAACAAAAAATTTGTTAAGTAATGAACCTGATTTCATACAAATAAATTGAAGAGATCCTTCGCGGGCTTTTCCCCGCGGAGGATTTTCTTCGTTTTATCACAAATGCATATTTATTGAAATATAATGTAATAATATAAAAAAATTCTATTGACATAAAACAAAATAAGTGTTATCATAAAGATACTGTAATAATGATAGAGGTGCGAATACTATCAGTAGCGTTTGTCTATGACGGTCGCAGCGTTACGGCTTGCGTGAAAGGAGTATTTGCCGAAGATTGCCGAGGCGAAAGGCAAGTCTGGGAGTGCGGAGAATATCCGTTCTACTGTCGCAGATGCGGAGTGCTATCTTAATTATGAGAAACGTGGATTAAAATATGTTTTGAGTGATTTTGATAGCCGATGTACAATCGGCTTTTTTTGTTGCAGGAATGATCGGAATGTGCGGTTTCAATATTGCCGACAACCGTGCAGCTTATGTTTCGGACTGTTTTTTCAGTCGATTGCAAAAATCTAAGGAGACACTGATTAAATCTGGTGCCCATATTGCGCAGTCAGATTTTCAGGCGAATTTTTTGAAAAATCCGCAGGAATACAGACGCACCCCAAGGGCACTTCCTTCGGGCGTATTTCAAGGATTTTGAGGAAAATTTGACGAAAAGATGCGCCCGTAACACACCGAGAGGGCAAGCCGTAAGGCACAGACCGATCGGCATGTGTTACAAGTGCTCTTGGGGTGCAAGC
>CACYDE010000359.1 GCA_902773045.1 uncultured Ruminococcus sp.
AATACTAACGTATTTCAAGAAAATTTAACGCAGTTCGGGGCAAATTAGACAAGCAGAAATGAAAAGTTATTTATAAACAGTTCCTAACATTTCAGAGCATGATTACCTCGGCACTTAATGAAATTTATGCTGTAGGCTGCTCACTCTTTTCGGTAGGTCGAGCGGATCATTCTCCCGCTGTGAAAATATCGATCGCTTTTGTGACAAATTCAGCTGTTCCCGTTCCTCCGACGCTGTCAACATTTTTTGTGATCTCTCCTCCGCCGGAGTACATTTTCCCGAGAGCCTTCAGAATTTTCGGGCTGCACGTGTAACAGTTTTCCGAGATGAAATCCCGGAGCTTCGCCACCTGAAGCTGAACGTCTTTGTCTTCGGGCGGCAGATTTTTCATTTCGCCGAATTCTGCGAAAAGCTTCATTATCTTTTCCGCAAGTTCTTCTTCGTCCCGAGCCGTTCTGTTCTTTGATTTCTCTTTGTACTCTTTGTACTCTTCGGTGTTTTCGAATTTGGTTTTTGCTTCTTTTGCATATTCATCCAATTTTTTTGTGTTAAAAACCGAAAAATCCATAGCTTTCACTCCTAAAAATTTTATTCCGCGAGCATAGAGAATTACATTCTCAAGGTGTTCTTTTCTCATCGTGAGAAGATCGATCTGTTTTTCAAGCGCTTCTTCCCTGTCAAAATCAGGACTGTCGATGATTGCTTTAATGGTTTTGAGCGGAAATTCAAGCTCACGGAAAAGAAGTATCTGATGAAGGCGCTCCAAAGCTTTATCGTCGTAGAAACGATAGCCGCTTTCCGAAAGAGATGTCGGTCTGAGCAGTCCTATTTCATCATAATAATGTAAAGTTCGGATACTGATCCCCGTAAGCTCGCTGATTTCTTTTACACTCATCATTGCGTTCTACCTCCTCTCGTATTCCTATTATAATTTATTACGCAGCGTAAGAGTCAAGCCCATGGAAAAAATTATTAGAAAAATTTTTAAAAAATTCTCCGGAACGCTATTGACAGTCACGTGAACCTGTGATATAATCTAAACATCATAAGAAAAGGGTTGATGACGATGATAGACTGTTAATTGATTTGTATTGTTTGATCTAAAAAAATGCTCCATATTTCCAAAATAACGAATTATTATCCGTGATCTTAGCCGATAAAACATTTTGATTGCATTTATTTAATGTTTTTTACTTCTTTCTTTGGTTGAATAAGTTATAAAATATTTTTTCTTCGGAACATTATTGACAGTCGGCTGAACTCATGGTATAATCTTATTATTGCCAACTATGGAGGGATGACTATGATCAAATATATACCGGGAACTGTTTTAACTTTTGACAGCAGCAAAAATTCTTGTGCGTTTGATGTTATAAAACCGTTTTTTGCATTGACGAACGGAATTACCCTTGCTCAGGTCAGGGAACTGACAGGACTTGAAACCTCTACTATCCAGAACTGGGTGAAAAGAGGTTGGGTTCCTTCACCGATCAATAAGCGCTACGGAGAACGTCAGATAGTCAGAATAATTCTGATAAACAGTATCAGACGTTCGATGAAGATAGAACAGGTGATTAACCTGATGGCGTACATTAACGGTGACGTTGAGGATACTTCCGATGATGTTGTGAGCGACGAGGTTCTTTTCAATGAGTTTTGCAGAGCTGTTTATCTGAGTGATAAAGCTCACACAAGCGACAACGAAGTGATAGGAGCGATCGTTTCCGAACAGGTTTCCCATGTTCCGGGGCTTGATGAGATCGGCAGGGATAAGCTTCAAAGGACGCTTCGGATCATGGTTCTTGCTTTTCTTGCAGCGCAGCTTCAGGACGAGGTCGACGCGGAGCTTGAAATAATATTTTCCTGATTTTCATTCATCGTGAAATCTTCCGGTTTGATAAGATATTCCGATGGTGATGAAGAACCGTGAAGATTTTTGATTTTTAAAAAATAATTTAACTCGTTGTGATAATAAATAAAGTTTGCGGGCAGAGGGCAGCGCTGCCTTTGCTGACGCAAGAAATGAGATCCGAAAAATATTACAATAATACCTATATAAACAGTTCAACATAAATATTTTTAACGGCACAACGAGTTGATTTAATGGAAGGTATATGGATCTTAGTGAGTTTGAAGAATGACTCAAGGTGTATGGATTTTAGTGGATTTGGAAGATGCTCGAAGGTATATGGAGCTTAGTAGATTTGGAAGATGCTCGAAGATATATGAATTTATAAGGTGTATGAAAATTAAACAATAAGCATTTCGATCAGACGAACGTCAGACGCATTTCTTGAAGCCGGCATATTATATACGCATATATTATTATTGAATAAAATTACAGGAGCGGATAATGCCCGGTCGTTCAGGTTATGTAATGTCTGCTTTCGCAGGGTCAGTCTATGAGGATACTTTGGAAGGTTTTTTCATAAATTTTGATTGCATATTGCGATTGCAAGGCTTTTACATAAAGTCGGTGTTTCTTTATATTTAAGGAAACACCGACACCACCCTAATATTAGGATTTATATTAATATTCGGTCAGCACCCTTTGCAGGGTGTTTTTTGTTTAATGTCATTTTAAAAAGGAAATGTGTATAAATTCAACATTTATCACTGTAAAAATAGTTTTGAATAGTTATGTAAGGGGAGCAACTAATTGTTCTGTTGGAATTTAGGAACTGTGAAGAAATAAATTTTCAATTTATGCTTAGGGCAACACCGCACAAAGACCGTCTAACGACTTTGCACCGAATCTGCTTGACCTTTTTCCGTCATAGTACACAAAAACACCTTGAAATACGTCAGTATTCCTGCGGCATTTTTATGCACTCTGCCGAAAAAATCTACTG
>CACYDE010000360.1 GCA_902773045.1 uncultured Ruminococcus sp.
ATACTAACGTATTTCAAGAAAATTTAACGCAGTTCAGGGCAAATTAGACAAGCAGAAATGAAAAGTTATTTATAAACAGTTCCTAACCCGCTGTATCTTTCAACTTTCTTATAACCGCAGGATAATATAGCTAAACAATAATTCGATCACTATAAACTCCCCCTTTTCATCAACGAGAAGGGGGAGTTTGACTTTCTCAAAAACAGTATCGGTCGCAAGCATCAAAACGTAATGTATAACTAAAACAACGATCTGTTTCTTCGGACAAATGCAGTTTAAAAATAGATGTAAAGCTGAGTGCTTCCGACCTTCAGCAAATCTCCCGACTTGCATTCCGTCACAGCCGTCACAAGCTTCCCGTTGAGATAAGTATGGTTTGACGAATTCAGGTCTTCAAGAAAAACGCGGCCGGAATTGACGATCAGACGGCAGTGCTGCTTTGAAACCATATGATCCGAATAAAGGTTAAGACTGTCGCTGTTTCCTGTTCGTCCGATCGTGAGGCTGTCCAAAACAGAAAAGACATTGGAGGTTGAGTCCTTAGCGTTAACAACAGTTATCTTGAATTTGTGTTTTAAATCACCATTCCGGGGATAACGTTTATAAACTGTATTGAGATCCTGACCCGTCACACCCTTGAAAAAATTATCATCTTTTGAAATTCTTCCGGTTTCAATGTCCGCACCGCCGGAAAAATGGACATCACTTCGATACATCGTTTTCTTTGAAGCGGCTGTGAGTATAATAATCACAGCCAGAGTCACAAAAATCAATACCGACAGTACGATCAACAATATGATGGTCATAGTATTACTGCCCCTTACTGCTTCTTTCCAACGCTATCTTCTCCGATTCCTGTTCAGCCAGATACAGACGCTTTGAGAGTTTTTCGATATCCTCGCAAGCCGAGTCGATCTCTGATTTTATCACGACAATATTTCTCCCATAATTCCTGTACTTTGAAAGATAGATATTTAATGACTCCGAATCCCATGCCTGAGTAAGCAGTTCGATGTCGTCATCTATTGACGTCAATATATTTTTTTCAAGCTCATTTGAAATCTCTTCCAGCTTTCCTTTGACGCCCTTGCTCAATGAAAAGTTATAGTCTATTAAATGATCCATGATATCACCAATCTATAATATTATCAGGCAGCGTTTCCGCACTGTCGGCAGCGGCAGCTTCCGTTTTTTCATACACGGCGGATATCTCATCAAGAACAGCAGTCTGAGCTTTGATCTTTTCGATAACATTCCGTGAATCGGCGTCATCTTCATTGAACAGCCCGAGCATTACTCTCTGCCCCTCATCAGACCAGAAGCTTTCCGAATCGCCGACGATGCTTCTTATATTTTCAATATGTTTCAGCGAACTCGCATATAGTTTTTTCATACGTGTTACGCTTTGATTCATTTTTTCGGTTGAAACAGAAATACTTACATTTGAGAAAATATCTTCATCAGCCACCATAGCCGCCCCCTCTCTGAAAAACAATGTCGCGAACCAACTCAAAAAGATTATATATTTAACGGGATATTTCTGTAATAATTTGGTGACATTGCCCTAAAAACAAAGATGTTCTTCTGCGTTAAGTTCCGCGAAATCCTTAGCAAAAGTTTTTAACGTTACCGATAATTTTATCATATATCAACTGCGCCTATGATCTCCGAAACCCTTTCCTCGCATTTTGAATAGGTCTGCGAAGCAAATTTAAAATTCTGTGAGATATTATCAATACTTTTGAGATATGCTTTCAGTCCTTCAAGACTTCTTCTCATATCAATAATATAAGCCTCGGAAGCTGTTCCTGTCCAGAAAGAAGAAAGCTCCGCAAGACAGTTTTCAAGCTCCGCCGCATCATTTTTCAGCATTTCAAGCTCATCGCCGAGAAGCTCGGACTTTTGTGAAAGCCTGAAAATATCAGCCAAGCACTCAGAACGTTTATCCATCATGTAATACTCCATTCAAAACCGCTTCTGTCACTTATCACGGAAATCTCCTTAAACCCTTCCTTTGGGACATTCTGACCGTTTTCCACAAAGTTTCTGACTCTCTCCTCACCTGCGGCATAAACCTCCGCAATTTTAAGAAAAGCCTGCTTTGATTTAAGAAGAAACTCTTTCTGTTCGTTCAGCTTTATTTCTGTTTTTCTGATTTTTTCAACAATATCTTCCGTTTCCGTGTTCTCGGAAAGCCGGAGTCTTTCCGATTTCAAGCGTTCGGAAAGCTCCTCGATCTTTTTCAGATCATTATTCAGATTTTCAATAAACACGCTGATTTTTTCATAATTGATTTTCATAGCAATACACCCACTATAGAAATTTTTGGGGTGTATATAGTATAACATACACCCCAAAATAAATCAACTCCTAAGTTCCGTGTCCCCCTGCGTAATCAATCAAAATCAGAGAACCGTTGTCGGCAAGGACTCTGAATCGTCAACGTTCTGCTGCTCAGCAGACGAGTAAGTCTGAGCCATCTGCTCCAGATCACTTACATGTTCCTGGATCATTCTGTTGATCGTCTGAATATCAGATTCAAGACTCTTGAATTTTGTTATATATGCCGTTGAAGCGTCACCCTGCCATGAAGAAGCAAGACCCGTGATAATGTTCATCATTTCCGACATATATCCGCTTATTTTTCCGTTCTCTGTTCCGAAAGCTTCGGCTGTCTGAATAAGCTTATCCTGTGAAACCTTTATTGTACCTGTCATGCCTGCCATAATCATAATCTCCTTTTCTGTAAATCAATAATAATCCGATCAATATGTTCTCTGTGATGCTATCTGAGCGTTTGAAGCTTCCGCATCTGCGTAACGCTGAGCGATCATTCTGAGCTTTTCGATATACTGAAGAACAAGATTGTAAAACTCGTTCATTTTTCCCTGATCGTTCGTAAAAGCTGTGTGGAAAGCGTCGTTTGCTTCGCCGTCCCACATTGAGTTAAGATCGTTTTCGAAAGAGATCAGCTGCTCGATCGACGCCTTGAACTGACCGTTGAGAGCCGCAAGCTCATCCGCCTGAGAAGTTAAAGTTGAAATTGTTACCTGAAGTTCTGACATAGTAAAATCCTCCGTATCATAAATAATATTAACCTGAAGTTTGTTTCTATCCGTATCTCTTTCGGATTGATTATAGTATATCACAAGCCGGAAAAAATTTTTATAATACTGACAAACAACCAGTTTTTAGGACGAAACGCACATTTAATACTAATTTCTAATTAAAACCTTTAAAAGATTTTCGAGGATGATTTTTGCAAGACAAGGAAGAAGCCGCAGGAATACTTAAGTGACGCTCCAAGAGGGCAAGCCCACGGCGAAGACCGATTGGCAAGCGGAACTTATGCATAGCTGACGTAC
>CACYDE010000361.1 GCA_902773045.1 uncultured Ruminococcus sp.
AGTATGCCTTCGTCCTCCGCCTTGCTCTGCACTCACCGGCATCGTCTCCTTTTGTCCGTCTATTTATTTGGATTGCTATATTATAAAAACTTGACCCGGCTGCGCCGAACAAAAATCGCACACCTTCCCCGAAAAGAAGGTGTGCGATTTCCGTTTGTACCGGAATTGTTTCCGTTGAAGTTCCCTCATTCTTGAAGAAGAGGGAACAGGGTAGTTTTAATTTACTTTTTCCACCAATGAACCGTTGATGTATGTTTTATTATCAGTAAATTCATAGGTATAATAATCAGCCTGTTCTCCGTTTCCGTAGCATTTTACAATAAGATATCCGTCATCAAACTTAGTGTACGCATACTCAACAGTGAGTCCGTCGTCGGATTTGCTCGTGAGGAATCCATCTTCCGTGAAAGTATATGTGAGTCCGTATTCTTCATCTCTCCACGTTCCGACAAGCTGTTCTTCTGCGATAAAGTTCTCCATTTGTGAAAGCGGATTTTCGCCTTCTCCGGGTTCAAGTTCAAGCGTTTCGCCGTAATCGTCGTGAATAAGCAATTTTCTTCCTGTGAAAATATTTCCTGTTACTTCGTAATCGAAGGTTCCATAGAACACAGGCGTATACTGATACACAACCATCGGTGCAATTATATTTCCACCCTGTATGGAATAAATGCTGTAACTTCCTTCAACCGTAGTTGTACCCAAAGTAACCTTACAGCTTCCGTCTTCACCGAATGTGTAACAAACCCTTTGACTGTAAGATGTGGATACAGATTCGGGTTCATCGCTTGACTCAGGCGCGTCATAAGTTTCGATATGTTCACCTTCAGCGATATAATACCACGAACCGATAACAGACTGGTTGAAAAAACATTTCCAAATTACAACAGTCAGCAAAGCAGCCGCAAAAATAAAAATCACGAAAGGCAAACGGATATTTTTTACAATTTTTCTCTTCCTTGGAAGTATAGTTTTTTCGGAAGATTTCAATTCGCTTTCTAATTCTTCGTCGGACGTTTTAAGATCATTTTCTTCGTTTTCATTATCGTCCGTCTCTTCTTTTTCTTTTGAAGAATGTTCGTTCATTGTTTCCTCGGTCGTTTCGGAAAAAATCTCCTCGACGTCGGTTTCCTGTGTTTTTTCGGTGTTCAATTTTTCGTCCGCAGTTTGGTCACTATTATTTTTTTTCTTTTTAGCCAAATGAATAACCTCCTTATTGATTAGCAGAGTTTGAATCCGCTGAGATTGCCATCTTTTATTTTAACTCAAAAGTCGACAATATACAAGTGATTTTCATGTGAAGTTTTAAAAAAATTAAGGCATCACCGAGACCGATCGGGTCAGCGGAACTTATTTATAGCCGGGGGACTCCGATGGAACGCGCCGACGGGCGTATTTCAAGACTGATGCCGAAGTATTGGAAAAATCAGAGCGAAAATATTCTATTGGACAGCAGTATAAACATCTACACAACGAAACCGGCTGTACACGCGGCGCAGAATGGATTTGGCACGATTACCGCACGAGACAATAAACAATACGCCTGTGGACATTGACGTGTTCACAGGCGTATTGTTTAGCTTTGCAGAGCTTTTATGATCCGATCGGCATCGCCTTCGATCAGAACTGACCTGTCCTCGATCTCTGTCGGTATGCAGCCATCATCATATGTAATACAAATATAGGATGCTTTTGGATTGCTCCTTGTAAGCCGCATGAAAGGATACTTTATGATGCCGGGAGTATTGTAGCCCACTCCGATCTCCAGATATACGATCCGTTTTTCTTGGTGATCATTGATAAACACATCGCAGCGTTTTGCGGCGGCATACCATCCATCATCCTGAACAAAAGTATCATCTGACCGCAGGTTCAGTCCCATTGGTTTTCCGCAGACGGGACAATGTGCTATCAGGTCTGATGGTATTTCCGTCTTAACATCCGGAGTCTCATCGAGAGTGGAAAGCGTTCCGTCATCATGAATGGTGAAGCTCTGTGAAAGGACCATGCGGCGGACTGTTTCGCTGTTATCGTAAGTTTTGGCATGGCACGGTTCCGAGCATTGGAAAAGACCGTAATCGCCCTGCGTATAGAAAAGACGGTTTTTATCGAAGCCCGCCTTCCGGAAGCAATGGTCAACATTGGTCGTCAGGACGAAGTGATCTTTGCCTTTCACCAGCTCCAGGAGATTCCGATAGGTTTCTTTTGGCGGATTCATATACCTGTTGACATAGATGTTCCTGCTCCATAATGCCCACATCTTCTCGGGTGTCGGAAAGGGATAGAAGCCCCTGGAGTACATGTCGTGAAAGCCGTAGAGCTTTTCCATGTCAGCAGAATAGTCATTAAACCGCTTGCCGGAATAGGTGAACCCGGCAGCTGTGGAAAGTCCGGCACCCGCCCCGATCATGACTGCATCCGAGCTGTCGATCAGTTCTTTTGCTTTTTTGATTTCATCCGAAACCATCATTTTTTATCACCTGCTTTTGCGTGTTTTTCTTCCCATATCCGTATAGCTGAGAAGATATCTTTCAAGTCTTTGGACGTTTCTGTTTCAGAGTATTCTGCAGCAGAGAGGAGTTTCATTGTATTGAATCATGCTTACCGAACCGTGATCTTCCGGGTTACGGAATGTGGCGGAAAGAACCGTATTTGATAAGCCTATATCTATATTTTTCAGACAAAGTATTCCGGTATATCTTCATATGTCGTGTCTTTTGAATTTTTCGCTGCTGATGGTAGGGTAAAACTTATTTGGCGATATCTGAATCGCTGTTTGAAATTTTTTCTTTACCTGATTATAATATATTTGCAGTTAAAAGTCAATCGGCAATTCAAAGGAGGAGATAAGATGCGAAAGCCCCAAAAGACGCAGATCATCACTACTGTGATCTGTGGCTTAACAGCGCTGTATGGAATACACTTTTTCGCCAAGGATATAAATTATTTAGGATTTCTGCATATTATAACAAGTTAAACAAATACCCGGACAAGTTCGACGCCCCGGTTAAATTGAATGGGTTCGGGGCGATAGCCCCGATGTACGTGGGCGAAGTCCACACCTACCTTAGATCCCTTCTTCCTTTAGAAAGAAGGGCAATGTTATCAACTTAAGGAAATGATTGCATTTCCTTAAAAAATAAATATCCCATTAACTTTAGGCAATATCGCACAGAGATTTTACCGAATAGCAGAGTATTATAGCAATCCAAATAAATAGACGGACAAAAGGAGGCGATGCAGGGGTGCGCATGGCAAGGAAGAGGACGCAGGAATACTGAC